>JAGDBT010000092.1 GCA_017958895.1 Alphaproteobacteria bacterium
AATGTGAAAGGTATGGTACAGACTCTCAATGAAGATTCCGTAGGCGTGGTATTTTTGGATAATCCGGAAGCACTGAAAGCGGGGGATAGAGTTCGCCGCAGTAAACGGGTTTTAGATGTACCGGTAACGGAAAGCTTGTTGGGAAGAGTAATCAATCCGCTCGGAGATGTTTTAGATGACGGTGCGGAGATTATCGCTTCCGAACGTCGCCCTATTGAGGTTGAGGCGGTACCGATTATGGATAGAGCTCCGGTAGAAGTGCCGTTGCAAACCGGTATTAAAGCGGTGGATGCTTTTACACCGATAGGACGCGGGCAACGTGAACTGATTTTGGGTGACCGGCAAACCGGAAAGACCGCTATTGCCGTTGATACGATTATAAATCAGAAAAACAGCGGAGTTATCAGCATTTATTGTGCAATAGGACAAAGAAACTCGGTGGTGGCCGGTGTGATCAGCGATTTAAAAATACACGGGGTAATGCAAAATACCATTGTGGTTTCATCAGGGGCTGACGATGAAGCCGGAATGCAATATATAGCGCCGTATGCCGCAACTTCAATCGGGGAATATTTTATGCAAAAAGGCAAAGATGTGCTGATTGTTTATGATGATTTGACCAATCATGCCAGAGCTTACCGAGAGATGTCTTTGTTGTTGCGTCGTCCGCCGGGGCGTGAAGCTTTTCCGGGAGATATTTTTTATATTCATTCACGTTTGTTGGAGCGGGCAACTCATTTGCGTGCCGAAGCCGGCGGAGGTTCACTGACTGCTCTGCCGATTGTCAGTACAGAGGCGGGCAATATTTCGGCCTATATTCCGACCAACATTATTTCGATTACCGACGGGCAGATTTATTTGTCGGCGCCGCTGTTTCAAAAGGGAATTATGCCGGCAGTAGATACGGGAAAATCTGTATCACGCGTGGGGGGAGATGCACAGCTTCCGGCCTATAAGGCAGTGGTCGGTCCGTTAAAACTCTTTTATGCGCAGTTTGAGGAGTTGGAATCGTTTACCAAATTCGGCACACAACTTGATAAGGAAACACAACAACGAATAAATCGCGGTCAGGCCGTGCGCTTGGTGTTGGAACAGCGGCAATTTGCGTTGCTTACGGCGGCAGAACAGATAGCGGTTTTTGTGGCGGCCAATGCCGGTCTGTTTGACGGTCTGAAACAGGCGGAAAATCACAAAGCTCAGGAAATTGTTATAAAAACTTTTCACCATTATTTCGGCAATTTGGAAAAGGCGATTAACAGTCGTCAGAAATTGTCTGCCGAGGAAATTGAAAATATGACCAAAGCCTTTACCGAGGCTTTGGGCAGAAAGGGATAATATGCCGGCAGAAGCTCTGAAACGCAAAATTAAAACTACTAATGACTTGCGAGATATCGTGAGCAATATGAAGATGCTTTCTTCGGTCAGTATTTTGCAATATGAGCAGGCAAACAAGGTTTTAGAGAGATATCAGCGCAATTTAAGAGATGCTTTTCAGGTTTTGGCCATAAATAACGGAATTCCGAATTTTAATGATAAAAAAAACTCGGACGGTAAATGTTTGTTTATCTTAATCGGTTCGGATAACGGTATGGTCGGGCGTTTTAATAAAGAAATTACCGAGGCGGCGAAAAAATATCAGAAAGAAAATAATTTTGCCGCCGAAGATGTAAGTTGCATAACTCTTGGTAAACGTTTGAGTGTTATAGCCGAGCAATCAAGATTAAAAATAGTTTGCGGTTATGCTATGCCGAATGCCGTTAAAACCGTAACACTTCTGGCAGAGGCGGTTATATTGAAAATGGACGAGGCGATGCGCAGAGAAGGCATTAACAAGGTTGTTGTGTTTTATCATCGCCGCAAAGAGCATTCCGGGGTTGAGCTTAAAATTCGCAAACTTTTTCCGACTGACAAGAATATTATAAAAAATACCATCGCTAAAAGGTGGGAAACCAACAACATTCCGATGTTGCCGATTGATAAGCACAAAATGTTTGCTGCTTTAATCAATGAAATATTGATGATTGCTCTGTCAAAAGAAATAAATTCATCGTTGGCCGCCGAACACTTTACGCGCATGACTAATATGCAGAATGCGGAAAGCAATATCGATGAAAAATTGGAAGAGATGAATTTGAAATATCAGCAACAGCGACAGGAAGAAATTACCGATGAACTGATTGATGTTATATCCGGTTCGGAGGCTGTTAATCGCAAAAAATAAACACCTTTCAATAAAAAGGTGTTTGTTTTTTTTGTTAAATCTCTCTTTAATAAGACAACGGCGGAATGTTGATTTGAGCAATATATCCCGGTCTTATTCTTGTGGAGGCATAATGCATGTTACTGGTTTCAATCAAATAACGTTCTCTGCCGGTCCACTTTGCCGCTGTGGTAAAGAAATCTTTGCCCCTTACTTCTTGATTCTTCGGGTTCATAACATATAAAACGCACCCCTGATGCGGTTCAACAATTCCGCAACGGGCTTTACCTTGCGGAATATCCGGGTTGTTTACAATGCCGTCAAGGCCGCTGGCAATAGCTTGACGTTGCTGCGAAGGTGCAACCATATAAGATAAAATAGCGCCGATTAAAGCCGCAATAACCAAAAGCATCATAACGGTCTTATTCTGCAATAAATCTTTTATTGATTCCGGTTCTTGAGGAATATACTCTTCTTGAGTAACCAAATTTATGTTTTCGCTATCGCCGTTGGCATCAAAATATGTGTCACCTGAATCGAGTTGATTAAAGCCGTCAGGTTGCAAAAAGTTTACTTTCGCCGGGGTGCCGAAAGCTTGAGATTTGCTCTCAGACGGATGAGGACGCTTTATTTTTCTTAATTTGCGTGGTTTGTTTTCAAACTGATTATTATCCATTTAAACCTCTCTGTTTAAATTTTATTTTTTAAGTTTTCATTGGTTTTTAAGGTACGAATTAAGCGAGGAACCATAAAGATTATGGTTTCGGATTTCGGACCGGAAATGCCGAACAACTCGTTAGGTAAACCGATAATCATAAAGTTTTCGCCCAATTTGTTGCGTATATTGAATTTGGTTATCTGTCCTTCGGTTTTTTCCAAGGTTACATCGGTAAAGATTTCATTTCCTTTTTCCAAAGATGCTTTGGCTAAAATTGACAAGCCGTAAGCATCGGCCTCAGGTTTGCTGCACTTACCGATATCAAAACGAGCGAGCCACAAATTAGGAACCACAAACTTACCTTCGGAGATAACTTCTATACGGGCTTGACTTCCTAAAAATTGTTGCAACTTTTCCAAAGAAATATCGTTGGTGGTGGTAAGAATTCGACCTATAACACCGGTTTGCGCCGTGGTTATGGAACCGAAGTCAAAGGCCTTGAGCATTTCTTTCCACTCGATATCTTTTGAATAATCATAAGGATACAAACGGAAAATGCTGACATCATAAGCAACAAGTGTCGGATTGTTTTCAAAAAACTTAATCAATTCCATCATCTTGTTCTTTGTCTCGACATCGGCATCAAAAGTGATGGAATAATCGGCCCAGTTCGTAACAATATCGGTAATTCCCGCACCGCGAATAACATCAAGCAAGCCCAAAATTATCGGTCTGGCATGAGGAGTGTATAAGGTCATATTGGCTCTGCGGCTTAAAGTAAGAATCTTGTCTTTGGCATTATAGGTGTAATAAATACCGGCAGAATCTGCAATCATTTTGATAACTTCCGAGAACTCTCCGCGTAAATCTTCAGCAGAAATACTGGTGTACGGACCATCGGCGGAAGATACGCGTATTCCGGCTTCTTTGGTTAATTTTACCATAGCTTGTTCGGCAGGCATCATGTCAAAGGAAAAACCCGTAACTTCAAAGCGAGGTAAAGCATCGTTTTGACCGTTACGTTCCAATTTGAAAGCTGACTTAACATAAGGGAGCGTCAAAATCATTTGCTGGGTTTCCCAGTTTACATTGCAACGCAAAGGTGTTTCCAAATCCAAAGCATTCGCGCCATCAGTTGTTCTGATGGGAGTAGGCGGTTGCATTTGGTGTTTAACCGGTTGGATTTGAGCTTTATGATCGGCAATTTGTTGTGCTTGGGCTTGTTGCAAAGCGGCATTATCTTGCAAGCAAGCCGTCATCATAAGTGTCAATGCCGATAATAAGGTAAATAAGTTTATTTTGAAAAATGTTTTCATCGGTATTTGCCTTCCGTTACTTTTGCTCTTTTTTCGTATCAATAAAATCATCTTTAGCTTCAATGGCATTTTCAGCCATCAGTTTGCTCATCAAGTCGTCAATATTCATACCGGCACCGACTGTCGGATCTACAGCCTTGTCAAAATTACTCATGGCTTCGTTTAGTTTTTTGACTTCATTCGGATCGGCCTTGAGCATGTCAGGGGACTGGTTATTTGTTAATTCCTGTTGATACAAGGCCAGATTTTCTTTCAAAGCTTCAATGCCGCCGGCAATTTTTCGTTCAACATAAGGATAAAGCTCTTCATGTTCGATTATATAGTTTCCGGTATCGCAGATTTCTTCCAAAACATCCAGAATGTACGGATAGAATTTATATTCTTCGATGGCAATATTGCCCATACGGACACATCTGGCAGCAATACGGGAAATTGTGCGATCATAATAGTCTATCAAAACTATGTAATTTTCCACATACCACAGAGATTCACTGGAAACCATTGTATTTTTCATTTCTGCCATAGTGTGTTCCTTTTCCTCAAATTTTCAGGGCATCAGTTGACGGGATTACCATCTTCATCAACATACTCCCAGTCGCCGTCATCAATAGGATTGCCATCCTCGTCAACATATTCCCAATCACCATCAATAGGATTACCGTCTTTATCAACAGGATTGCCGTATTCGTCAACATAAACCCATTCATCATCACCGGTATCGTCATTGTTTTTGGCGGTTGTATCAGTACTTTTCTTGTTGTTATTTTTGTAGAAAGAATCGCTTATGGATAAATCATCTTTCTCCAAAGATACCGGAGCGGCAGAAGTTTGAGCCGGTGCCGGAGTATTAAGGGCTGTTTTAATTTTTTCCATTGCCGAATCATAAATATCAGATAATTTTTTATCAGAGTTAACAGTTTGTATCGGCGCAGTTTTTTTAGCCGATTTTGCGGTATTCTGTGATTGAATTTGTTCACTAAGAATATCGTTTATATCAATATCAACCATTGCTTCGTGGTCGGATATGGCGCTGTTACGAGCATTCTGTGTATTGAGTTGAGATTTTTTCTCAGTCGGTAAAACAAAAGTGGAATCTTTTCTCAACTTGACGGCCGGAATATCCTGTTTTGTTTGCTCTAAATCTGCCTTGCGCACAACTTTTGCCAGCTTGTGAGGCTCTTCGGCAGAAGCTTTATCCGCGGCAGATACGATATTTTTTTGTGATTGAATAATGGCGTTGGAAATACTTTGGCCGAAATCTTTCATCATTTCGATCTGCTTTTGATTGCTGTCTTGCATGGCATCAACCAAAGTTTTCAAATTCTGCGGCAGAGAATTCTTCTGCATTTCTTCGCCGAGTTTTTGCATATTTTCATTATAAGTATTCAACGCATTGTTTATGGTGTCCGTCAAATTGGCCATGGTTTGTTGCGGAGACAGTGCCGCGGCTTTGGTTATGTCTGAGAAATGGTCAGGAACCTGTTCCAAAAGGTATAACAAGTCTGCATCTCTTATGCCGCGAGCATCTTGCAAATCCTTTATGTGTCGCAACAATATTCTACCGCCCGGTAAAACAACCAGAATTTGACGCACATTTTGCGGCATATCCAATAAATACTGGTCAAATTCGTTTTTTTTGCGGTCATTAAAAATATGAATTTGATGGAAAATGTTTAAATAGCGCTGAGCAGTAAGCAAGATATCTTCTTCGTCTTTTTTGCTTCCCTGATATTCGGCCGTTTCATTAAGCAAAGATGCCGAGCTGTTAGCTTTTACTTCCGGTTTATCTTTTTCCTCGTTTTTCATATCTTCCACCATTATAAAAATCGACTCTCTCCGTTTATACGACAGAGAGAGTAAATTTCTTGTTAAAATTATGCAAAACTTTTATTGTTTTAAAGAGTAATTGCAATAATTTTATGCATCTTAGCCAAATCACTGTTGCTTAAATTTGTTCTCTCGTCGGGATTCCATCTCAAACCATAAAGCTGTCCGCTTTCATCTTCACGGATGCTTAAGAGTTTTGCTTCGTTTTCGTTGATGTAATACAAAGCAATATCGCCGGAGCTGACAATGCTGTTGGCATCAACAAATAAAACCGAACGGTTTGATAACAATGAACCTAAACGGCGGGTACATAAGTTGACCGCATAAATATTTCTTACCGAGTTCAGATTAAGCGGGCAAACAATCTCCTTAAAGGCGGCGTTTTTATCTATAACGATATTGCCCTCGGCATTGCTGCTTCCGTAAACCGGAATCATAATATCTTCATGTGTGTCGGCAGACAGCGAAGCGATATTGCCGTAACGGGCATTGTTGAGAACCTTATAACGTGTGTCGTTGTGCTCGATAATATCTTCAAGCAAGCCCTTATCTTGCAATTCTTGAATTTTTTGCTTTAACTTTTCAACGGTTGTTGAAAGAGCCTTGGCAATATTGCGATATTCTTTATCTGAAACTTCACGTTGTCCCATTTCAATACGGTGATATACCGAAAGAGTCATATCGGCATTTTCCGAAACTTCCATCAAAGTCAAGCCTTTGTCGTTGCGAATATGTCTTAAACCGGCACCCAAAGTTTTTAATCCGGCAGTTTGATTTATCTTGCTGCGACGTTCTTGTTCACGTTTCCAGGCCTGAACAACATCTTGCTGAGAGTTCTGTTCATTAACGTACAAATCTTGTAATGAACAATCCAAAATTTCCGCCACTTGAATCAATTGTTCCTGGTTTAAACGTCTGTAACCCTTTTCTATTTTGGAAATAGCAGAAAGGCTGACACCCAGATGGTCGGCCAATTCCTGCATCGGCAAACCGCGAATTCTGCGGTGCATTCTTATCTGATTAGGGAAAATAATTTCTTCCATACTGATAACTCCTATCTCAATGTAAACTTTGAGATTATAATAATAGTCTTAATGTAAAATGCAAGACAAAAATTGCCTTATATACAAAAACAAACAAAAATTTTTCAGACGGTGGAAAAGCAATTTGAGTATTGCCTTTAGTCAGGTTTGTGATTTCGGAAAATCTTATTATTCGGATTTCGGCGAAAGCCCTGTTTGTCAGCTGTTTTCCTCAGACGGTATGTCGTTAATCTGTCGTTGACGGCTTGCCAAAATATTTTGAACATCTTGTTGCGTTAATCCGGCTTGTTCTACCATGCCGGCATATTGGCGAGCCAACTGATCAGTATTGAATTGATTTTGGGTCATGATTTTTTTCATCTGTTGCAGATTCAGTTGTGCAACATGGTTATTGAAATCCTCAGCCGTAAATCCGGCCATGGCTTTATCTCTGTCAATATTAAAGCCCCATTGTCCGGAAGTATTGAGAGGTTGCAAACTGGAGTTATGTTTCATAACATATTCGCTGAAGGCATATTTTTCTTTATGAATATATGTTCCGTCTTTATCTTTGGTAAAGGTTTCCTGTTTTGATTGCAGACCGTTGGAAGTGGTTATTTTGATGTTGCCGTTTTTATCAACGGTTTGATTGCTGATTACCATTATATTGCCTACCATTTTGGCATTTATGGTTTGAGTTGAGCCATCGGTATTTACTTGCGTTAAGGTGAGTGAACCGTCTTTATTGACAACGGCATCTCTTTTTTGGAAAGATGAATTGAGTTGCTGTCCGCGCGATTCCATAACTTTTCCGACCAGAGCGGCGGCTGCAGCTTCTTTATTTGCACCATCTCCCATAATTTCGTCAAATTTTTTAATTCTGATTGTTCCGTCATCGCGTACCAATCTGTCTATATTTCCTTTTTCTGATCTGAAATCGGTGTTTTCAGAAACTTTTGTGCCGTTTTGATCAAAATTTTGCACGGTTTTGGATTGTGCGGTTTGAGAAACTTTGCGTACGCTGCCGTCGCTGCGAATACTTTCTTTTTCATAATTCCATTTGCCGTCTTCGCCTTTGGTGGCAGAAACATTATATTCACGCCCGAGGAATTTAAAGCTGGCAGAGTGTGATACATTTTTTCCGTCGGCACTTGTGGTGGTTGTTCCACCGGCCAATTTAGAAATAGCAAAACCTTTGGTTCGGTTGCCGAAACTTCGCAGTTGATCACCGACGGCGGCATTTATTCCTCTGCCGGCAAGCTTTGCTCCACCGGCGGCTAATTTGGCGGCCGGCTCGGCCACATATTTTTGAGCCATCTGCAATTGGGTGCCGCCGACCATACGCCCGATACCTTCTGAGCCCCCCAATCCCGGAGAATCGGCGAATTTTTCAGCCAAATCCTTAGCTTCATCAAAGAAGGTCATACAGAAGAAACAGACAGCTAAAACTTTGAAAGCTCCCACACCATACCAGGCAATACCGTTTCCGAGGGCGCGAATAAAGATTTTATGGTCAGGGATGCCGTCAGTCAAACCTATCCAAGTTTTTAAGTTGTAATTGATTATGTAAACAATCAAAGCTAAAAATACAAAATTAAACATGGCGTTCATAAAGAAATTCCATATTATTTTCAAATATTTAGAAGTTGATTTAAATGCAAAGGCCGCAATACAACACGGTACTAGAGCCACGGCAATACACAGTTGCAGCATACAATCTACCAAACACCACGGGAACATGATTAACAGGAAAGCTCCGGCCAAGAACAGGAAAACTCCGGTAGTTACATAAAGGAGATTAGGAATTATTCCCAAAATTTTGTAAACTTTGTTTCCAAGGCAAATGGAGTATCGGCCTAATTTAAGCATCAAACCGGTTCCGTCTTCTAACTTTTTAACACTGCATAAGATGGAACGTCCCAAGTCAGTCGGTAAACCGCCGGTCATTTTTTCGGACTTGTATCCTCCATGATCAGATTCATAGCCCATAATGTTGGTCATATACGGAGCATCGGCGGAACAAGAGGTGGTTTTATCAATACCGCTGGCAAAATCGAGCCCGGTTTTCATTACCGGATTTAAGGTAATATTCATAATCGGATAAATATTGCCGCTTAATATTACGACAATAACGGCAACACGGAAGCCTTGGAAAAGCAAACCTTTGAGCATTTCCGAACTGGAAACCTGAGAATAAGAAGCCATAAATTTGAATAAATAATAACACATCCAAATCAAAAAGGCCAAAGAAACCAAATTACGGCTCGGAATTGCCAGACCGTCATTGGCGGTTTTGGCTATAACACTGGCAGCATTGAAGATTTTTTTGAACAATTCGCAGAACACGCAATTATTGGTATCAAGATAGGCTTGGAAATTACATTTTGTTTGTTCAAAAGCGTGAGAACCGCCTCCGCTGTCGGTTATTTCAGCAGAATAATTGCTGGCGGTATCTTGAGTTAAAACTTGCGGAGAGCCGCGTTTGCCGGCATTGGCACATTGTTCGGGATCGGTCGGATCTTTAGCTGACGGACAGCCGCCGCAAAGCACATTGGCATTTTGACAATATGGCGTAATTCTGGTTTTTCCTGCGGCCGCCGTACTGCTACCGCTGAACAAACCGTCAAACATTTCCATGTGCAAGTGAATATCATAATAGCAACCTGCGGAACATACCATATTGCCGTCTAAACGGGCTTGCGACGGATGGTCACACAAACCGCAACCGGTGGTGAAGTTGGAACCTCCGACAATGCCGACGGCCGTATCTTTTTTAACCCGAGAACCGGATTTGCCCAAAAACTTCCATAAGTGTCGATAAACCACATGATAACCGGTTTTTATGGAACCGCCGGTATTGCATTTTTTTTGATAATTTATAACCAAAGTTCTGCCACTGCTGTTGGAACGGGGATTTTGTAGGGCAATCACTCCGTCATCGGCCACCGGATAAGCCAAAACATCGGTTTTGCCGCCGGTACCTATATCGGTTCCGTTATGGTTACGTTTGCCGTTTGCGCAAGACGAACCGCTGCTGCAGGAACGCCATCCCATGGAGTTATAACTGCCGCTGTATTCGCTCATCGGCAAACCGTTAAAACAACTGTCTTCATCTTTGGCATTTTCAATAACACAAGAGGCATCAACCTGGGTAGAGGAATTGGTAATCATAATACCTTTTATATCGGTTTCCGGAATACATTCTTCAACTTGAGTGCAGGATTTGTCGCATGTTGAGGTATCCGCGGCTTGAACCGCAGACACTTTCAATGATATTAAAAACATAAATATCATCGTAAAGGCAAATATGTTAACTACTCTCTTATACATTATCATATCCTTAATTATCACTCAGCGATCTATATAAATCTCTTTCGTCTCTTTCAGCTTGCTCTTGAGCTTCTTGTCTTTCCTTATAACTCATATTCTGTTCGCGTTGACGCATTCTTTCTGCATGACGTTCGGTATTATCTTGCAAACCTTTGCCGAAATCTCTGAGAGCATTTCCAGCAAAACTTCCCAAACCTTTAACATCTTGCACCGTGCCTTTTATGGTACGCATAACGATTTGCCCGCTTCTTTTTAAGATGAAATGCGGTTGCGATTGAGCATCATTTTTGATTTCGTTTTTAATTTGTCTTATTCGCTTGAAAGTATCTCCCCAGTTAAACGGCACGGCCGCAACTGCGGCTTTTAACGGTGCCGAGAGAACGGCACTCGGCTGCAAAGTTATATGAGCCTGGTCGGAAGTTTGATATAATTCTTTCAAGTAAGCTTTTACTTTTTCTTTATCCTGATGCAGTTTGGCACGCATTCCCTCCATATCGGTACGTCTTTCCGCATTTCCGCCGATAGAAGCGGCGGCATTGTTGACAACCATTGCGGCACCGGTAACAGCTTGTTTGGCTCCTTGTTCAATGCCACGGCCGATTCCTTGAGCCGCACCGGCAATAAATTGACCGGCAGAACTGGCAATATTGCTTGCCGCTTCGCCGACTTTTCCGGCTGCATCGGCAATTCCCTTATCTATAGCGGTAACGGCACCGTCAACGGAATTGATAACTTTTTCTTTTTTATTGTGCAATCTGGAGCGCATTTCCTCTTTACTGACAATATCACCCGGATTGTTCATATTATGAATTCCGGTTGCGGCGGAAGTAACCACGCCCTTCGCACCTCTTTCCAAAGCGCCGGGAACGTTTTGTTCAAGCCAGTTACCGATTTTATCGTTACGCTCAACACGTTTTTTCTCGTAGTTATCAAGAATGTTGAGACGTTTTTTACCGTTAGGAACTGCCAAAGTGGCGGCCCAAACCACATTTTTATTAAAGTTACCGATTCCGTGAACGGCTTTATTTAAGCCTTTTCCGATGGCCGCTTGTGCGTTATGATAAGCTTCTACCGGATTGCGTAACGGTTTAACCATTGATTGGGCGGCATTACCCAAAGCTCTTGCTTTTCCGGCGGCCTGGGTTGCCAATTCCTGTCGGCCCTCTTTAGAAGTCATTTTAGAAGCAAGATCCACACCGCCGACAATGGCTTTTCCGGCCGCAACTCTGGCAACATCCCCGACAAAAGCGGCCGCCGGCTTTAAGGTGTTTTCGGCAATTGTTCCGCCAACCTGAGTGGCCATATGATGCATCGGACTGCTTGAACCGAAAACGGCATCATTGAAAAGCGAATCAAGATAATCATTGACACTGGAGGCCAGAATCTTAAGGCCGTAAATCAAGCTGAAAGCAACAATCAGAATATGTATGGATGAAAGAGAGAAGTTCTCACTCAGCAATTCTGTTTGTTGAGATTCTATGGCATCCCAGAAACTCTCCCATCCGCCTTCAAATACACCGTTTGAAATGAGCATAACGGCATAAGCAACACCAACCGACACTAAGACAAACAACATGGAATTGCGAATGATAATACTCAGGTTATCGGTAAGTTTGCTTTGTGTAGGCGAAAACGGCCATAAAGCGACGCTTATCGGGAAAAACAGCATGGCAAATCCCAATTTAAATGAAATATCAACAAAATACATGCCGATACTAAAGGTCATGAATGCCGCTACGACATAAATGACGGCTCCGCAAATGAGAAATCCTAAGTCCGGAATATTCAGAATACCTAAAAACTCAGTGTTTGCAACTTTGGTTGCATAGCATAATAAAGCATTACCGAGCATGAAAACTTTGCTGAGTTCCATATAGATGAGCCGCAGAAATTTTTGCATTCCCTCTAAAATTTGTTTACTCATAATACCGGCGGTATCAGGAACATTGGAATTAGGGGATACGGAGCCGGCTCTTTTTCCGGTGCAAACTTCATCGGCATAAACAGCATGAGCCGAATCTACTATTTCGGCAGATTGATATAGAGGTGAAGCGGCTGACGATATATTTGCGGCAAAGCATATTCCGAGCAAAATACTCAGAGATAAAAAACATGCCGTTATGTTAAATTTCTTAAACATTAGTCCGCTCCCGATGTTTCAACACTAAAATCCAAAAGCGGAGTAAGAATACTTGTACCGTAATCCACACCGGTTCCCATTATAGGGTCAAGAATAAGCTCCCTGATGACGCCGATACCCTGATTGATAACCAACCAGGCCAAGGCTACCTTAAACATCATGGTTAGTATTTCTTGTAGCATCTTCCCGATTTCCACGGGGGCAAAAGAACTGACCTGTTGCAGAATGTAATAAGCTAGCCAAACCATAAAACAAAGTTTCAAAATTAATTTAGCCAAGTCTATGGTGATGCTCATAGATTTTTGAGCGGCCTTAAGATAAGCATTGGTTAAGATAATTACGACCTTGCAATACCAGCAATATTTATCAACATTGCCGTCTTTCATATACATTTCCTGCATATTTTTTATGCCGCAAGTTTGGGCTTCGTCAACATTGTCGGCGGAAGCCGGAAAGATCAAACATAGGCTGACAAACAACACGGAAAAAAGGAATTTCAGATATTTTATCATCATCATTCTCCTCCTCCGCGTCCGGCAGCACGATTCATCTTGGCTTTTATTTCTTCTGCTTTCTTTCTGGCTTTTTGAACTTTATCTCTGATTTCCTTCAGTCGTTGACTGTGTTCAATAGCCGCCGTTGCAACCCTGCCGGCACCGGCGGTAACAAAATGGAATACGGCTTTGGCAACGGTGCCGACCAAAGCTGCAGCTTTCTTCTGAAAACGGGTATCTCCGCTGCCGCCGGTAACACTTTCGGAAAGAGAAACTCCGGTGGAGCAGGCTTTTACAATTACAAAACCGAGGAATATCATGGTTAACGGAACAATTCCCGGTCCTTGGTAAGCGTTGGTATCGCCGAAATTGTCAAAGGAAGAGTCCAATAAAACGTTTTGCATGGCCAGCATGGTCATGGTCAATAAAATGGCAATACAAAGCATCAAGCCGGCAGAATTGAGAATAATTTTAAAACCGACAGTGGTCCATTTTCGGGTTTGCTCAAACGGATAAAACAGAATTAAGAACGGAGCGATTATAATCATCATATCCAAACGGAAAATACTGTCAATCAGGTAAAGGGCAAAACCGAATTTGGCAATGGTGAACATAACTAAAAGGGAGAGAGCTACAAAAAATCCCAATAATCCGTTGCCGCCCAACAATCTGTAGGCAATTGAATATCCTACATTTAAGCGATCACTTACGGCACAGGCCATACATCCCATCATGTCAAGCGGTTCCGTAGGAAAAGAGGTCGGGGTCATTTTTATGTTACCCGTGTTGTTAAGCATGCACCCCGCAGACTCGGAAATTTGATTGGTATAAGTTTCACAAATTTGTTCACCGCCGGCCGATAATATAATACCGCTGGTTGAGGCCTCCGGCGTTTTGCTGACAATACCTAATACTTGGGAGCAGAACTCCAGTAAAGTTATATAAATAGGAAAGACGAAAGTATTTATGGCATATAAAATGTTGGTCGTTGAAGAAGCCAGAACTCCGCAGGCCAAACACAATGCGGCCTTTCGGATAATCTTGGTCCAAAATTCTCCGATGGATTCCGGCGATGGGGTTGCAACATGACGCAAAACTTGAAAAGCCATCCACACGGAAAAAATTATGGTCATGAGCGATATAATGTTGTTGTCTCTGGTGAGGTCATCATAAACTCCGAGAGTCATGCTGCCCAAATTTTTGTAAAAGACTTCCAACAAACTTCTTTGCCAACAGGTGTGTTGTTGTTCGGATATTTCCTCAGGGTTTTCTCCGGCACCGCCGGCCACATTAACACCTTTTCCGCAAGCCGTAAGGAAAAATACGGCGCAAAACGCTATACATAAAAACTTCAGAAATGTATAAAATTTGCGTTTCATATTTTGGTTCCTCGGTCTCACTTTTTCTTTATTTTATCATACTTTGTTTTTTGTTACAATATGGTTAAGGTTTAATTTTTCGGAGCTTTTCCTTGATTAGGCATCAACTTGTTCCGCCACCGCTCGGAGGAGGGGTAGAACCGCCACCACCCGAAGGAGGAGGGGTAGAACCGCCGCCGGCCGGATTTTGGTTGTTTCCGCCTGCCGAAGGAGCATTACCGGCTCCTGATTGAGGGTTTTGATATTTGCCCAATCCGACGGCTTTTCCGACACCTTGCCAAGCTTTTTGATGACCCTTTTGGACAAAGGCTTTACCTTTATCCAGGGCCGCAGCGGCGCCGGAGGCTTTCATAATGCCGGAACCGACTTTAGCGGCAGCACCGCCGGCAGTTTTAGCGGCATTTTTGGCTAACTTGGTACCGGCATCGGCCGCCACTCCGGCAATTCTGTTACCGATACTGCTACCCGCACCTTTGGCAAATGAGTCGGCGATATCATTAGCTGTTCCGATGAGTTTGAGGGCAAAAATTGAACAGGCGATAAGTGTTAAAAGTTGCATTCCG
>JAGDBT010000093.1 GCA_017958895.1 Alphaproteobacteria bacterium
AAATGTCCGATTCTTTATCATGACGATAAAGTCAAAGATGAAGATTATTTTAAGAACGTAATTTCTTGTGCCGATTATCAGTTGGGGAGCTTTATAAATTGGCTCAAAACACAAAATTTTTATAACAACACTTTAATCGTTATCGTCGGTGATCATTTGGCTATGAATGATGCTCTGTTTGAGAAAATAAGTAAAAGAAAGGTTTTTGATGTTTACATTAACGGTCTGAATAGAGATATAAATGAAACACGTTTGTTTTCGGCATTAGATACCATGCCGACGGTTTTGGAAGGTTTAGGTTATAAAATAAACGGTCATCGTTTAGGTTTAGGAACTTCTCTTTATTCCGATGAAAAAACTCTGTTGGAAAAAGGTTTTACAGCCGAGAAATTGGGGAAAGAATTAGATAAAAGTTCCGAAATATATAATCATCTATTGTTCGGAAAATAACCAAATGATATAAAAAGAAAAACGTCGCCTTTGAAGACGACGTTTTTTTTGCATAAAGGAGGATTTATTTATTGCCCAATATTTCTGTTTTAACAATATCACCGATTTTAATGCCGAATTGTTCAACCTGACCGGCATTAACCTCCAAAACTGCCCGAGGGCGCTTGGTTGTATAAATCGGAGTAACATCATTAGGTTGAGCATTTTGATATATAAAATATATTGCTCCGTTATCATCTATAAAAATCATATCCAAAGGAATTAAGGTATCTTTCATCCAAAAAGCAATATCGGAGTCTTTCGGAGCAATACTGATATCAAACAACATTCCGTAGTTTTCATCAATGGAAGTTCTGCCCATCAAACCATGATAAATTTTTTCCTGCGTATCTGCAATTTCCACATTAAACGTACAGCGAACTGTATTTCCGTCTTCCGAAACAACAATAACCTCTTGTCCGGTTGGAGTTTTTTCCTGAGAACACGCGGACGTAAGCACCATAAGCATCACAGTCAATATCTTAAAAAACTTACACATAATTCCTCCTTACGCTTGCATAATTACAGGTAATTATAAGCCTATTTTTTTCAATTTTAACCACATTTTGCATGTTATACACACATTTATAAAAAAAATGTAAAAATTTGTTATAAAAATCGTTTTAGGCTTGTCATGAAGATTCAGATTAATTAAACTGAAAAGCGGTTTAATAAGGAGGTATAAAATGAAAAAACTTTTAATCTTAGGTTTAACCGTATTGTTAAGCGGTTGCGCACTTTTTCAGGAACCTGATTGTCAAAAAGATAAAACGGCTCGTTCGGAATTGGCCGGAGTTGTACACTTTGCCAATAACAGCGCCGTAATTACCAAGGGTGAACGCGGTATTGTATCTGAAGCGGCACGTCGGGCTATTAACGAAAAAGCTAAAGTTGTGGTTTACGGACATGCTTCGCATCGTACCTTAACCAAAGATGTTTTGCAGAAAATTCTGGTTAATATGCGAATTTCTGAAGAACGTGCTATGCGTGTAGCTGATGCTCTTTACAGCGACGGTGTAAAACTTGAAGACGTTAATACTGTTGCATTATTTGACAGCAGACCTGTTGAAAAAGAAACAACTCCTGCAGGTGAAGCGGCAAATCGTCGCGCTGAAATTTATTTATATTGGCCTGATTAATGGCAGGAGAAGTGCAAGCACTTTCGCTGGGCGGCAATCTGTGGTATGTACCTGAAGTTGACGAAGCTGTTTGCTCGCGACTTGCAGACAGTTGCGGTTTGCCGCTTTTCCTTGCAAAAATATTATGCTTGCGCGGTATCGGTGTTGCCGAAGCGGATGATTTTATTCATCCGAAATTGCAAAATCTTATGCCCGATCCGTATGTCTTGAAAGATATGCGGAAAGCCGCAGAGAAAATAGCAGAAGTAATTATTAAGGGTGGAAAAATTGCTATTATAGGTGATTATGATGTTGACGGAGCAACTTCAACTTCCGAGCTGACACGTTTTTTTCGTTTTAACGGAATTGATACTCTTATCCATATTCCGAGTCGTGAAGAAGGTTACGGCCCCAGTGATTTGGCTTTTGCTGAATTCAAATCTGCGGGAGCTGATTTGGTCATTACCATAGATTGCGGGACAACGGCTTTTGAGGTTTTGGATAGAGCCGCAGAACGGGGATTTGAGATTATTGTTATAGATCATCATGAAGCTGAAACCAGATTACCGAAAGTTTATGCCGTGGTTAATCCTAAACGTTTGGATGAAGATAATACTTTCGGATATTTGCAGTATATGTCTGCCGTAGGGGTAGGTTTTATGACATTGGTGGCGGTAAATCGTGTATTGCGCGATAAGGGGTTTTATAAAAATCGCCAAGAACCCGATTTACTGAGTCTTTTGGATTTGGTTGCACTCGGAACCGTTTGTGATGTGGTTCCGCTTTTGGGACTTAATCGAGCCTATGTTAAACAAGGCTTAAAAGTTATGGCCAAAATGCAAAATATCGGGCTTAAACATTTGATGAAAGTGTTAAATCTGAATGAAGCTCCCACAGCTTATCATTTAGGGTTTATGATAGGTCCGCGAATTAACGCTTGCGGACGGGTCGGAGATGCATCACTGGGCAGCAAGCTTTTGTGCAGTGAAAACGATTTGGAAGCTCAGATGTTGGCGGAAAAGTTCAATCAATTTAATATTGAACGCAAAGAAATTGAAAATTATGTATTATTAAGTGCCATTGAACAACTTGAAGGCAAAGAACAAGAATATCCCATGGCTTTTGTCTGGGGTAAGGATTGGCATCAGGGAGTTATCGGTATAGTGGCAGGTAAATTGAAAGAACGTTATAATGTTCCGTCTTTTGTTTTATCTGTTGAAGAAGATGAAGTAAAAGGTTCGGCACGTTCGATTGCGGAAATTGATTTAGGGGCTTTAATTATTGCCGCCAAAGAGAAAAATTTAATTTCCGGAGGCGGAGGGCATACCATGGCTGCGGGTTTTTCTTTGCAAGAAGAACAAATTCCGGAATTTCGTAAATTTGTCGGCAAATATATATTGGAACGTTTGGGGGCGGAAAAAGTTGTTCCGATGCTCAATATTGATTGTGTTTTGAATTTGAATGCAATTAATGATGATTTTGCACAGAAACTCAGTTTGTTAGAGCCATACGGCACCGGAAACAGCGAACCGCTTATTATGCTAAAAGACATCCAAATAAATTGGCCGCAAATAGTCGGAAACGGTCATGTAAAATGTCAACTTGTATCGAATTCCGGTTATAAACTTTCTGCCATAGCATTTCGGGTTGTCGATAATGAAATCGGAAATACCTTACTTAACAGCAGAGGTGAAAAGTATGATATTGTAGGCAAACTGAAATCAGACAGTTGGCAGGGAAGAACAAGAATTCAATTTATAATTGAAGATATAAAGAGGAAAATATGAGTAAGAAAAAAACACAGGAAAAGACCTTAAGTAATAAGATAAAGAATTATTTGATTACCGGAATTATTGTTACGGCACCGATAGCAATTACGGTTTATATGTCATATCACTTGGTGGTATGGATTAATGATGTAACAAGCAGGCTTATTCCTCAACGTTGGACTATCGGTAATTTTGTACCGTATGCCGTTCCGGGACTAGGTTTATTGCTTTTACTAGTTATACTTTTCTTAATAGGTATGCTTACTACCGGTTATGTCGGCAAGTTTTTTGTGCGTCTGGGCGAAAAAATAATTCGCAAAATGCCTATTGTTTCAAGTATTTATTCTTTGATGAAACAGATTTTTGAAACATTTTTATCACAAAAATCGCGTTCTTTCAGTGAAGTAGTATTGGTTGAATATCCGCGTAAAGGATTATGGACCATAGCGTTCGTCAGCAAAGATGTTACGGGCGGAGAAATAGAAAATAAGGTAAAACAGAAAACTTTGAGTATTTATGTTCCGACAACTCCTAACCCGACCTCGGGATTTTTGATTTTCATTCCCGAAAATGATGTTATTAAGTTGGATATGAGTGTTGAAGAAGGTATTAAATATGTGATATCGTGTGGCATTGTTACGCCTGAAACAGTGGCAGATATGATTGAGAAGGACTGAAATGAAACTTAAATTAACGTGTTTAGCGGCTTTATTGAGCTGTGTGATGTTTACAAAAGCCGAAGCCGGCATCATAGGTGATTGGACCAATTTTATTATTGATGATGTTAAGGATATATGGAATAATGAGCATGATTATGACTTATATATTCCTTTCTATGCCTGGCATAACCGTTTAGCTTATGATAAAAAACATATCAGAAGATATAATGAATATCCTTGGGGCGGCGGTATAGGTATTTCACATACCAACGAAGAAGATACGTGGTCCGGCATTTATGGTATGGCCTTTAAGGATTCCAATTCATATTTGGAAACCTATTTCGGTTACGGTCGTCAGTGGAATTGGACTGCCGGTGATGAAAAACAGTGGCGTGTCGGTTTGGGATATACTCTCGGAGTAACTCAACGTCACGAATATTATTACATTCCGGTGCCGCTTCCTTTACCGATATTCGGTCTGGGATATCGCAGTCTTAACATCCAAGGGGCTTATATACCTGGTGTAAAAAATGACGGTAATGTATTATTCCTCTTTGCCAGAATCAATTTTTAAGAGGCGTGATTATGCAACAGAGAGTAGTCGAACTCGGTAAAGTTTTATTAGGTAATAAATTGCCGCTCTCACTGATTTGCGGTCCTTGTCAGATTGAGAGTCGTGAACATGCAATTTTTATTGCCGGAAAGATGGTGGAACTGACCGATAAATTGGGAATTCCTTACATATTCAAAGCTTCTTTCGATAAGGCTAACCGTACTTCCATAAACGGAGCACGCGGTGTGGGCTTGGAAGAAGGAATGCGAACTTTTGCGGAAATTAAAAAGTTATATCCCGATTTGCCGATTGTTACCGATGTGCATGAACAAAATCAATGTGCCGTAGTTGCCGAATATGTTGATATGTTGCAAATTCCGGCTTTTTTATGTCGGCAAACCGATTTAGTGGTAGCGGCCGCCAAAACAGGTAAAGCGGTAAATATTAAAAAGGGACAGTTTTTAGCCCCGTGGGATGTTAAAAATATTGTAAAAAAAGCAGAAGATTCCGGCAATTTTAATGTCTGCATAACCGAGCGCGGTACCAGTTTCGGTTATAATACTTTGGTTACCGATATGCGGGCTTTTCCGCAAATAGCTAAAGAAACCGGCTGTCCGCTTATTTTTGATGCTACTCATTCGGTGCAACAGCCGAGCGGAAACGGTACTTCTACGGGCGGAAAACGCGAATTTGCTCCGGTTTTGGCACGGGCGGCGGTTGCCGTAGGTGTGGCGGCAGTGTTTATTGAAACACATGAAAATCCGGATAAAGCTTTATCTGACGGACCGAATTCCATTGCCTTGGCAGATATGGAAAAATTACTTACGGAATTAATGGCATTTGACAAACTCAATAAAAGTATGATAAATGACTATTAAGAAGGAATTGTGACGGAAGACAATGCAGTTCAGCAGTTCGGGATATATCATAAAGATTCGCAATCACGGTGAAAAATCGGCGATTGTCACTTTGGTATGTCCTGACAGAGGTAAAATAGTCGGCTATGTGAATGGTGCAACCGGTAAACGCCATTTGGGAATTTATCAGCCGGGAAACTATATATCATTTAATGCCTACGCCAGAGTTGAAGAAAATATGCTCAGCTTTAAGGGCGTGGAGTTAGTACGCTCACATGCCGCCGATTTTGTTATGAATAATGATAAAATAGGGGCTTTGGTTTCACTTTGTCGTTTGGTTGATGAGTGCGTGGCCGAAAACGATGATTTGGGAATTTTATATACGGCAGTTGATGATTTCTTTGCACACATAAATGATAAGAACTGGCTGGTATATTATTCGTTTTTTGAATATTATCTGTTAGAATTTTTGGGTATCGGACTTGATGTCAGTAAATGTGCGGTTACCGGCAAGAAAAATGACCTTCGTTATATTTCACCGAAAAGCGGTCGGGCGGTTTGTGCGGAAATCGGCGAGCCTTACAAAGACAAATTGTTTGCCTATCCGCAATATATTTTGGATAAAAACTATCAGCCGCGAAATGCTGAAATTGCCAATGTTTTAAGCATGACAGGCAGTTTTCTGCAAAAGAATTTTTTAACCCAGCATAATTTGCAATTACCGGAAAATCGAGCTGATTTACTCAGTATTGTAAAGACTTATAAAATTTAAGGTGAGATAATGGTTGAAGAAAACGCAAAAATAAAAGATGTGCAATTCGGTGAAGAGCTGAGTAAACGCTATTTATCGTATGCCATGTCAACCATTGTATCTCGTTCCTTACCTGATGTACGTGACGGCTTAAAACCGGTGCATCGCCGTTTGATGTATGCTATGCGCCAGTTGCATCTTGATCCGAAAAACGGTTATAAAAAATGTGCCCGAGTGGTCGGTGATGTTATCGGTAAATATCATCCGCACGGCGATAGCGCGGTTTATGGCGCCATGGTGCGCTTGGCACAAGATTTTTCGGTACGTTATCCGTTGGTTGACGGGCAGGGAAATTTTGGTAACATTGACGGAGACGGTGCGGCCGCTATGCGTTATACCGAGGCAAAATTAACCGATTTTGCCATGGATTTAATGGATGGCTTAAATGATGATGCCGTTGATTTTGTTGATACTTATGACGGCGAAGACAGTGAACCGGCGGTTATGCCGGCTATGGTTCCGAATTTACTCTGCAACGGCTCAATGGGAATTGCCGTTGGTATGGCAACCAATATTCCGCCGCATAACCTGAGTGAGTTAAGCGATGCGCTGTTATATTTGATTGAACATCCGGATTGTGATGATGAGCCGTTGGTCAGACGTCTTAAAGGACCGGATTTTCCGACCGGCGGAGTTATTGTGGATTCCTTTGAAACGATTTTGAATAATTACAAACAAGGAAAAGGCAATTTCCGTATTCGCGCCAAATGGACAACCGAAGATTTGGGACACGGGCAATATCAAATAGTGGTTACGGAGATACCGTATCAGGTTGTAAAATCCAAGTTGATTGAAAAAATAGCCGAGTTATTGCTGAATAAAAAAATTCCTTTCTTGGGCGATATACGAGATGAATCGGCACAAGATATACGTATTGTCTTAGAGCCGAAAAATCGCACGATTGATGCGGCGGTGCTGATGGAACAGCTGTTCAGACAAACCGATATGGAAGCCAAATTCAATATGAATATGAATGTGTTGGATTTGGACGGCGTACCGAGAGTTATGTGCATTAAAGAAGTTTTGCACGATTATTTAATTCATCGCAATCAGGTATTTTTGCGCAAGGTTAATTATCGATTGGGCAAAATCAATGCCCGACTGGAAATTTTGGAAGGTTATCTTATTGCTTATCTCAATCTGGATGAAGTTATTCATATCATCCGCACGGAAGATGAACCGAAGGCCAAATTGATGAAGACTTTCAAATTGACCGATAATCAGACAGAGGCAATTTTGAATATGAAGTTGCGTAATTTGCGCAAACTTGATGAAGAAGAAATCAACAATGAACATAAAGAATTGTTGGAAGAAAAAGCCGGTTTGGAACTCTTGTCGCGCGATGAAAATAAACGTTGGGAAGCAATTGCCGAAGAAATTAAACGTACCAAAGAAAAATACGGCAAAAAAACAGCTTTAGGTCGTCGACGCACGGAATTTGCGGAAGTAGCCGAGGATATTGATGTTCCTTTAGAGGCTATGATTGAAAAAGAGCCGATAACGGTTATCTTGTCGCAAAAAGGTTGGATACGTTGCCTTAAAGGCTATGCCGACTTGGCGGAAAACTTTAAATTTAAGGAAGATGATGCTTTGGCTTTTGCTGTACACGCGCAAACCACCGATAAAATCGTTTTGTTGGATAATAAAGGCAAGTTCTTTAATATTGCGGCAAATGACATTCCGAGCGGACGCGGTTTCGGTCAGCCGGTGCGGTTGATGGTGGATTTAGGTAACAATGACGAGGTTGTTTCCATGTTTGTTTATGAACCGGGAGCCAGTTATTTAATTGCTACCGATAAAGCGTATGGTTTTGTGGTTGATGAAAATCATATTTTAGCGCAAACCCGCAACGGCCGTAAAATTATGAATGTGGTCGACAATGAGAATGTAAAATTCTGTGTTAAGATGACCGGTGATTATGTGGCAATTGTGGGAGAAAACCGCAAGATGTTGGTCTTCAAGGCGGAGGAAATTCCTTCCATGGCACGCGGACACGGTGTGTTGTTGCAAAAATATAAAGACGGCCATATTACCGATATTCAAATTTTTAAGGGTGAAGAGGGGTTCAGTTATAATCGCGCCGGCGGTATCAGTACGGAAAAAGAATTACTGACCTGGCTCGGACATCGTGCGCAAGTCGGCAAACTCGTACCGTTCGGCTTCCCGAAAAATAACAAGTTTTTCAAAGATTAAATTATATCTTTAAAAAAACTTAGCTCCTTAAATTAATAATTGTAAGGAGCTAAGTTTTATGATTCGAACGTAACACTACCTGCGTGAGCAGGTAGATGTAGACAATCCTAAATCTTCGCGCTATAGTGTCGGTATGGAAGAAGTAAAGTATAGTAAACAGAGTAACTGCGTGTATCACTGCCACTATCATATCGTGATAGTGACAAAATACCGCAAGAAGATATTTAACGCCGGAGTATATGGATTTTTTAAGAAACGGTTATTAGAGATACAAGAACACTACCCACAAATATACTTCATAGAGCAAAATCACGACAGAGACCATATACATCTATTAGTTTCGATACCACCGAAAATGAGTGTGGGTAGTGTTGTTCGCATAATAAAATCCAACACAGCGAGAGATTTGAAGAAGCAATATCCGTTTCTTAAAAAATGCTATTTCGGCACACAAAGCGTGTGGTCAGATGGGTATTTTGTCAGTACCGTAGGGGTTAATGAGGCAGTGATACAACGCTATATAGAATATCAAGGACGCGAAGATTTAGGACAAGCTTGGCTTGACCTAAAATGATACCACCGGCGTGAGCCGGTGGAGTTTCAT
>JAGDBT010000094.1 GCA_017958895.1 Alphaproteobacteria bacterium
TACCAATCTTTATTTTGAACAAATATCGGCCGTTTTTTCGGGTGTTGCCGATTTGAAAAGAGTTTTTCAATATGCCAAAGATCGCCGGTCTTCACAAGGCACGGGAACATTACTTTTTGTAGATGAAATTCATCGCTTTAACAAGTCGCAACAAGACGGTTTTTTGCCTTATGTGGAAGACGGCACGGTAATTTTGGTGGGCGCAACCACCGAAAATCCTTCTTTTGAACTCAATGCGGCTTTGCTTTCACGTTGTCAGGTTTTTGTCTTAAATCGTTTGACCCCCGATAATTTTGAAGAACTTTTACAACGGGCAGAAAAAGAAGAGGGTTGCAAACTTCCTATTGATGAAGAAGCACGCGACTTTATAAAAAATATTGCCGACGGTGACGGAAGATATATTTTGAATATTGCGGAAAATATATGGTCTTACGCCCAAAACGGAGAAATATTCAGCAAAGATCAGATAATCAATATAATTCGTTCCAGAGCCCCTGTTTATGATAAGGGAAGCGACGGCCACTATAATCTTATTTCGGCGGTGCATAAATCTATGCGCGGTTCGGATGTGGATGCGGCTTTATATTGGGTTTCAAGAATGATGATTGCCGGTGAAGATCCGCGCTATATTTTGAGAAGGTTATTGAGATTTTCCATAGAAGATGTTTCTTTAGCCGATCCGAATGCGGTGGCTCAGGCGGTTGCCTGTTGTGATACCTATGAAAGACTCGGTTCACCGGAAGGAGATTTGGCGGTTTTACAATTGACGGCTTATCTGGCAACGGCGCCGAAATCGGCGGCGGTTTATAAAGCCATGGACAGGGCTTATGCGGCAGCGGCCAAAACCGGTTCTTTAATGCCGCCGAAACATATATTGAATGCCCCGACTAAATTGATGAAAGAAATCGGTTACGGCGACGGGTATATTTATGACCAAAATTTGGAAGACGGTTTTTCAGGGCAAAATTATTTTCCGGAAAACATGGACAGGCAAAAATTCTATTTTCCGGTGGAGCGCGGTTTTGAGAGAGAAATCAAAAAACGTATAGAATATTTTGATAAATTGCGCAAAGAAAAAGCCCAAAAAAATAAAGAAGGAAACAATTAAATGACCGGTGTTTCATTGGTAAAAATAAAAGCCGAAGATGACGGCATAAGGTTAAATCGCTGGTTTTGCGGGAATATCCTTCTTTATCTTTGGCAAGGTTGCAAAAACTTTTAAGAACCAAACAGATAAAAGTTGATGGTAAAAAAGCCGAGACTTCAACCAGATTATCTGCCGGTCAGGAAATTCGTTTACCGCCGCTCGATAACGAAAAAGCCGTAAAAGAGGAAAAGGTTTTAAGCCCCAAAGACCTTGATTATATACGGTCAATGGTAATTTATAAGGATAAAGACATCATAATCTTAAATAAACCATCGGGTTTGGCGGTGCAGGGCGGAACAAATACCACAAGACATATAGACGGTTTATTGGAAGGACTTTGTTTTGAAAACAAAGAAAAACCGAAACTTGTGCATCGAATTGATAAAGAAACCAGTGGTATTTTGGTATTGGCGCGTAATCGTAAAGCAGCGGAAATATTAACCAAAGGTTTTAGAGATAAGACCATAAAAAAGACCTATTTGGCTTTAGTGAGAGGTTGTCCGGATAAAAAAGAAGGAGTTATAAAGCTGCCTTTGGAAAAAGTCGGCGAAAAAATGACCGTAACGAATGACGGGCAAAAAGCAATTACGGAATATAAGGTTTTAGACTGTGTGGGTAAAAAATTTGCTTTAGTTCAAGCAAGTCCTTTGACCGGCCGCACACATCAAATCAGAGCACATATGGAAGCCATCGGTGCGCCGATTGCCGGTGATGACGAGTATTTCGGCAAGGAAAGAGAACATCTTAAAAATATTGCCGATAAAATGTATTTACACGCTTACAAAATAGATTTATCGGTTATATATGGAAAGACAATGATTATAAAAAGCACACTTCCGGAATATTTTAGTGAAGCCTGCAAATTTTTGGGATTGGAGATAAAAGAATGAAAAAACTTTTGAAAACGCTTTTAATTATTTTTTTGGTATTGATTTTTATTTTGGCGGGAATTGTTGTTTTTTTGAAGTATTCCGATTTGAATAAATACAAGCCGCAAATAGAAAGTATGGCGAAAAAATATGCCAACATAGATATAAAAATCAACGGCGATTTGGATTTGGGTGTTTCCTTAAAACCAAGTCTGCAATTAAAAGATGTGGTTATTTATAAGCCGGAAAGCGAAGATGTTTTATTGCAGGCGGAAAGAGCGTTGGCTCAAATATCTTTAATTCCTTTATTGAAAAAACAAATTGTAGTTGATGTGGTTGAATTTGATAATACCGATATTTTTACCGACGAGAAAACCAGTATAAAAATTAACAATCTGGATTTGAAGGCAGCAGATTTTGCTTCGCCGATAACTTTTTCTTTTGATACCGATATATCAGGCTTAAATATAGCCGGTAAAGGCGAAACTTCGTCTCTGCAAAAAATTCAGGAAAATGATTATAATAACATAGATTTGAAAACAACCGTCAGCGCGATGGGATATAATCTTGATTTTGACGGTTCTTTCAGCGGCTTAAAAGATAAAATAACCGCCGCCGGAGATTATATTGTTTCTTTCAAAAATAACAAGATAAACGGTAATGTTTCGGTTGATTTAAGCAACGAAATTCCTTACATAAAATTAGCGGCGGAGAGCCAAAAAATCAATGTTGCGGATTTTATGAATTCCAAACAGGCAGCTAAAGGCGGTTTAATAAAGAGTGCAAATGCCGAAGAATATATACCGCAAACAACAATTCCTTACAGTTATCTGCAAATGGTTGATGCGGATATAGATTTCAAAATGGGCGAAATAGCGGTTAATCCTGATATAAAAGTCAGTGAGGTTGTAGGTATTGTTAATTTGAAAAACGGCGTATTTAAGGCTGATTTGAATAAAATGATGTTTGAAAATAATCTCATCAGCGGGCATGTAGAAATAACTTCGCCGAAAAATCTTCCTTATGTGAAATTAAATATAAAAGGCGGCGGTTTTGATTTGGTTAAATTGCAAAAAACCGGCACCAAAAAGGCAGATAATACGGGTTGGTTGATTGGTAAAGCCTATGCCTCGGAATTGTTGCCGAATATTGTTATACCTTATCAATATTTACAAATGGCAAATGCCGATTTCAGCGCTAAATTAAATACGCTTAAAATAAATCCGGATATTGCGGTTTCCAATGTGTCGCTAAACGGCAGTTTAAAGAACGGAGTTTTGAATACTAATGTGGATAATATAACCGCGGGTGACGGAACAGTGAAAGGCAATATAGTGTTGAATGCAAAAAATAAGGCATTGTCCGTAAATTTGAGCGGTAAAAATGTTATTTTACAAAACCTGTATAAACCTTTTGCGAGCAGTAACAGCGAAGTGTTTATAAAGAAAGGCGGTAAAAGTAATTTTGAAATAAAGATAAATACCTCCGGCGATAATACAAATCAATATTTGAGCAACATGAACGGACAAATTATAGCTTTGACTGATGATTCAGTTTTAAAAGTGAAAAGCCTGGAAAAATTACAGGGCAATATTTTTGCGCAGATTTTGAGTGTTTTGAAGCTGAATATTTCCGATAAAGATTTGAACTTATCTTGTGCGGTGGTGAGAGGAGATATAAACAAAGGATTGGTTAATTTCCCGAAAGGAATAGTTTTCAACGCCAGCGATTTCTATTTGGTAAGCAACGGTACGCTTAATTTGAAAAATGATAAATTGGATATGGAATTGCAGCCGTTTTCGGGCAAAATAACCGATGTAAATATTTCTTCAATATTGGGTAATTTGGTTAAGATAACCGGCACGGTAAGTAATCCGAAAATCGGCATAAATCAAACGGAAACCGCAAAAAATATTGTGGGAATAATTGCCTCGGGCGGTGTTTATAATGTGGGAGATTTGATGCTTTCCGCTGACGGAGCGCCTTGTCATACAGCCCTCAAATCGACGAGTTATGCCGATTATTTTAAGGCAGATAATTCCGTAAAAGGTACGGTTTCAAAAGGCTATACCTCAACTCAGGATACCATAAAAAATGTGGGCAAAGATATAAAGAAACAAACAAAAGATTTGAAAAAGCAAATAAAGGGCTTGTTTAAATAAAAATGGAAAAATGTCTGAAAATAAGCGGACGCGTTCAAGGTGTGGGTTTTCGTTTTTGGGCAGTCCGAAAAGCCGCTGAAATCGGCGGCATTTCCGGATATATAAGCAATTTACCGGACGGCGACGTTTTGGCCTTAATAAAAGGCAACGAAGAAGACTTAAATAAAATGTTGATGCTTTTTCATAAAGGTCCGTTGTTTGCCAGAGTTGATAAAGTGAGCGATTGCCCGGAGCTTATATCCTTTTTTCCGGAAGTAGAAAGCGGTGTGTTTAAACGATTTTAATAAGATTATGTTGTAAAAAAAAGCCCCGTTTTGCGGGGCTTCTTTTTTATTTTTGGTATGCTTTTTTATCCTTAAAGAATTTGATAACCGTAAAAGGAATTGTCAACACATAACAAAGCGTAAACAACCCCATGGTCAACCACGGATTTGTAAGCAGGCAGCTTATTAAAAGCGCAAACAAGACCATTAAAGGCAACACCAAATTGCTGTTTATTTTGGTTTTTTTAAGAGAAATGGTCGGGATGCGACTTATCATTAAAAAGGCCACCAAAAGCATTAAGAAAGCGCAAAAATAAGGATTGCGTAAAAACACTTCAAATTCCGGATAATCAAAAGAAATCAATATCGGCATCATAGCAATTGCTGAAGCCATCGGGGCCGGCACTCCCACAAAATAGTGCGTCCAATATTCCGGAACCTTTTGATCTTCGAGCATAGTATTAAATCTGGCTAATCTTAAAGACATGGCGGCGGCGAATAACAATGTTAAAATCCAGCCCCAATGCGGAATGGAATGGACACTCCATTGATACATAAAAATTGCCGGTCCGACGCCGAAACTCACAAAATCGGATAAAGAATCCAACTCGGCACCGAATTTTGAGGATGCTTTAAGTTTTCGGGCGACCCGACCATCCAAACCGTCAAAAATAGAGGCCAAAAAAATGCAGACCATAGCCATGGTCCATTTGCCTAAAATAGCATAACGAATAGTTGTTATTCCGGCGCAGAGTGCCATCAAGGTAACAATATTCGGAGCCATTTTACGAAACGGCACTTCTTTTAATTTTTTTATGGTTTTATCTTTAATTTCAATCGGTTTTTGATATTTCAAATTTTCTCTTATTTTTTTATACATTATCTGATTTCTCCTTCAATTCTGGGAGCATCTGATTTTATATCAGCCATGATTGTTTCACCGGCAACCATTTTTTGGCCGACACAAACCTGTGGCTGAGTTTTTTCCGGCAAGTATAAGTCAATATAGCCGCCGAAACGTAAAAAGCCGATTTTTTGACCGGTAATTGTTTCTTCGTTT
Source organism: Alphaproteobacteria bacterium (assembly GCA_017958895.1). GTDB lineage: Bacteria > Pseudomonadota > Alphaproteobacteria > RF32 > CAG-239 > RUG410. The sequence goes on from JAGDBT010000094.1 coordinate 5,502, forward strand.
ATTTTGATATTGGAAAGAATTCGTTTAGAACAAAAGACGGTTGTTTGTTGCAAAGCAAAATCAAAACCTTCGCTGTTGCGCAAAGCCAATGATAGTTTTTCATTATATATATCATCTTTTGTTCGTGAACGGGAAAACATTTTGCCACGGTCATAAAACAGGCTTTTAATCTGAGATTTTATCGGTGAGCGAATGACATGTGAGTCAAAAGCGCTGCTGTAAATACAAACCCGAGTGAATTTTTTGTTTTGCAAATTCAAAACATCGGGCCCTTTTTCCTTGGTAATGCTGATTATTATACCGTCAATCGGGGCAATTACGGCTCCGGAAAGAACGGGTGTTACTCTTACGGGATCTCTGAAACTGTAAAAGCACCAAACAGCAACTAAAAAAGAAACACAACCGAGAGGAAAACAAAGTATGGCTAAAAACAGAGATATAACCACCATACAGCTTATAAATTTCCAACCGTCTTCATGAATATTAGGAAAAATATAGTGATGAAGAGATGTATCTGCAGATTTCATTTCAAATGTCCCCATAAAATACCGAAACGCTGTTTCTGTCGTATTTTAAGTTAAACAGAGGGCGGTAAACCCTCTTTCCGATAAACAATTAAACATAAATTGCAAAAAAATACAAGTTTTATGTTGCATTTAATAAAAATTTTATGTATAAAAACTTTCAGCAAATGCGCTTGTGGCGGAATCGGTAGACGCTGCAGACTTAAAATCTGTTGGGATTTATCCCGTGCCAGTTCAAGTCTGGCCTAGCGCACCAAACAGCCTCCCGAAAGGGAGGTTTTTTGTTTGGTGA
>JAGDBT010000095.1 GCA_017958895.1 Alphaproteobacteria bacterium
CTATAAGGCTCACTTTACCAGCACACGCCTAAAGGGCGTACTACAATCTGACCGGGCGACTATTACTTGCTACCCGTAAACGGGTCTATATCTAATGTCATTTGACTGGCTTCAGCATCCTCTTTTAACTGATTTCTTATGTATTCGGCTATCTTTTTATCATTCTTTCCTGCCGTATCCACATAGTATCCTCTACACCAAAATTCCCTGTTGCGATACCGAAATTTTGCATTTCCCCATTTATCGTATATCGCTAAGCTACTTTTTCCTTTAAGAAAACCCATGACGCTACTCACGGAATATTTGGGTGGTATTTCTATTAACATATGAACATGGTCTGGACATACCTCTGCCTCTAATATATTCACTCCCTTGTGGTTGCATAATTGCCTAAGTATCTGTCCTATTTCCAGACGGCGACCTCCATAGAACGCTTTTCTGCGATATTTTGGGGCGAATACGATATGGTATTTACAATTCCATGTTGTATGTGCTAATGTGTTTGTGGTCATTTTAAAACCTCCTTTATATTATTTTGTTATTCAGTGGTCAGACTGTATAACTCACTATATAAAGGAGGTTTTACGATGTAAAGCTGTAAGCTTTCCGGAACCCCCAGACTATCTGGGGGTTTTCTTATTACAAAAAAACACCGCCGAAAAAGGCGGTGTTTTTTTATTGTTTAGTCAGCTATATCCGTTATTGCTTCATAAACTCGCGCAGTTTCGGCAAAGCCGTTTCCGCGTCATGCCGACCGAGTTCATAAACCTCACGCAATACCGCCGTATTTTTCTCCATATGGCTGATTTTTATCAGTTTGCTCGGACGAATAACAAAAACTTCGCCGTTTTCCTGCATTTTTTCAATATCCCGCAGTTCCTGATTATACATCAGGTGCCGATTTCTTACCGCTGCCGCAAATTTCGGAAATTTATAATAAATCAAACGCGCCAACGGTGCTAATTTATTCGGTTTCTTCCGATAGCCGGCGGCTCTTGTGCAAACCACAACGCATCGCTCATATCCCAGTTTCTGAAAAGCTCTGACCGGAATACTGTCGGCAATTCCGCCGTCCAAATATTTTTTACCGTCTATTTCACTGATTTGCGACACTAAAGGCATAGAGGCGGAAGCCCTTAAATAAGGCATTTTATCTCGCAGATTTTCACACAAAATATATTCAGCTTTGCCCGTTTCAACATTTGTGCAAGTAACATAAAATTTTACCGGTGATGTTTCAAAAGCCTGATGATTAAATGGAAACAATTTTTCCGGCAAATCGTGATAACAAAACTTTTCACCCACCAAATTTCCCGTCGTAAAAAGCGAATAAAAACTCATATATCTCTTATCTTTGGCATATTTGAGCGTATAACTTATACTTCTGCCTACCTGACCGGAAACAAATGAGCAACCGTGAATGGCCCCGGCCGACACGCCGATTATGCCGTCAAAATGCACCTTATTTTCATATAGAAAATCCAAAACTCCGGCCGTATATATTGCCCGATGAGCTCCGCCTTCCAAAACCAATCCGACTGCCATTACATACCGCACATATTGATATTATTGTCTTGATATTTGCTGAGCTCTTCACTTCCAAACACTGTTTTCTTACCTTCTTTATCGGCACAAAAACCGCGTTTCAACTTGCCCTTTCGATAATTCATTCGACCGCTGAGTTTACCGTCCGCAAAATATAAATCTACCTGACCGTCGAGCAAACCGTCGGCGTAATTTGCCTGAATTTGTTTGGTACGATTATCATAATATTTTTTATACATACCGTTTTTCAGACCGCGTTTATAATAAAGTCTTTCCGAATATTTTCCTTCGCTGTCAAAAAAAGTGCTTAAACCATCGCGATAACCATCTTTAAAATTCTCTATACTGGCTAGCCCGCCGTCCTCATTGTGAGTATAAATTTTCCCGGTAACCGGCTTTCCGTTTTCATACAAACAATATACTATTCCCTGGCCGTCTTCTTCGCAGTTGGTTTTCTTCGCAGCTTTATCCTTTGCGGCATAAGCTGAATATCCGCCAACCAACAAAACTCCGATTAATGCATAAAAACTTACTTTTTTCATGATATCTCCTTTTGTTTCTGCCATTTAAGCATATTATTCCCTTTATTTCAAGAACAATATAAAATAAAAAACGGCTCCGACAAAACATCGGAACCGTTCTCTTTAAGAGAAAAGTAAACTCTTAAAACTTCATAAGCATACCGACCGTAATTTCGGCAAAATGGTTCAAACGATCAGCTCCGATATAAGAATATCTGCCTATGGTACGCAAGGCAAAATGTTCGGTCATATCATATTGCATACCTCCGCCGACGCGATAGCCTACCTTGCTGAAACGTTTGCTCGGCAATCCTTTATATTCCGCATGATAAATTGCCAGTCCCGTTGTTCCTACCACACTGAAATCGCTGCACATAATCGGATATTTTCCATACAAATCCATGGCATAAGCCGCAAAACTGTTTTCAACTTTTTTGCCTTTATAACCCCTTTTATTCTTCAATTCGCCGCTCATTTGAAAAGAAAATTCCATAGCGTAATTTTTGAACATTTCCAAACCCACATCGGCTTTTCCGGAGTGAAAATCATTTTTAAGATTTTTTGCCAATTTGCCCTGTTTGGCATGCGAATAAACATATTCGCCACCGATATAAGGCACAAAATCTTTACTCCACATCATGGCTTCGGCACTGTTTGCCATGCACAAGGCCGCACCGGCCAGCAATAAAAACTTTTTCATTTTTTATTTTCTCCATTTATAAATGTTAATTCTTGTTACACGATGTATATAACCGTGAAAAAACAAATTTAAATAGTGACAGCATTTTTTTTCGGCATTATGATCGGTTGCATGGAGATAAAAATGTTTAAATGCCCGTCTTTCGAATGTCTGAAATGCCCTCGTCTTCTGGAATTCAGAGAGCAAAATAAGGCCAAATTCCCTAATTATCATAACGGTCCGGTGGAATCATTCGGTTCGCTTGAGGCAGAAATTTTGGTAGTGGGCTTAGCTCCCGGATTAAACGGTGCAAATCAGACCAATCGACCTTTTACCAATGATTACGCGGGCGATATTTTATATCCGGCCTTAAAAAAATTCGGTTTTGCCAAGGGAGAATACCAAAAAGTCAAAAATGACAGCTATGAACTCATAAATGTACGCATTACCAATTCCGTGCGCTGTGTTCCGCCTCAAAATAAAGTTACTTCCGAAGAAATAAAAGCCTGTCGGCCTTATCTGCAAGCCGAAATCTCCGCCATGCCCAATCTTAAAGTAATTTTATGTCTGGGTTCGGTTGCTCACGGAGCAGTTTTGCAAGCCTTGAATTACAAAAAATCCGCCTGCAAATTTGCCCACGGCGCCAAACACTTTTTGAGCAATCATAATTTAATACTTATCGATTCATATCACACTTCCCGATATAACATAAATACCGGCGTTTTGACTGTTGATATGTTTGATAAAATAGTTGAAAACCTAACTGAAATCTGCAAATAGCCTGTGGATAACTTTGTGGATAAGTTTGTTGAAAAGCAGTTATATTTCTGAGGATATACTGTTAAAAAATTGCTGATAAACCTGTTGAAAACGACTGCATATCTTGTTGAAAAACTGTGGATATTCTATTCACTCAGGGCATATACGACTTTCAAAGCATCGGCAGCGGAAGATGTTATGCCGCCGGCATATCCCGCACCTTCTCCGCAAGGATAAAGTCCTTTAATATTGCTCTGCATTGTTTCATCGCGCACAATTCTTACCGGTGACGAAGAACGAGTTTCCACGCCGGTCAAAACGGCATCATAACTGTCATATCCATGGATTTTTTTTGCCATTTCTTTTATTCCGCAACGCAAAGAATCGACAATTTCCGGCGCAAAAAGTTGTTTCAAATCAGTCCACTTAACTCCCGGAGCATAAGTAGGATTAACATATCCCGCACCTCGGCTGGCTTGGTTTTGCAAAAAATCTCCGACCAATTGCGCCGGTGCTTTATAATCTCCGCCACCCAAAGCGAAGGCTCTTTCTTCCAATTTGCGTTGAAAATACATACCGGCCAAAACCTCTTCACTGCCGAAATCGGCATTATTAACCTCAACCAACAAAGCGGCATTGGCATTTTCTTTAGCACGGGCAAATTCGCTCATACCGTTAGTAACCACTCGTCCTTCTTCGGAAGCCGCCGCCACCACGCTGCCTCCCGGGCACATACAAAAAGTATAAACCGAGCGCCCGTTCGGCAAATGCACGGCTAATTTATAGTCGGCCGCCCCCAAATACGGACTTTCCGCCGCTTTTCCGTATTGCGCTTTATTTATCAGCGCTTGCTTATGCTCAATTCTCGCCCCGACCGAAAAAGGTTTTTGCTGCATATAAACTCCGCGCCTTAACAACATCTCAAACGTATCTCTGGCACTGTGTCCGATAGCTAAAAACAATCGTGAAACCGGAAGTTCATAAACATTTCCGTTATTATTGACTTTTATGGCTTTCAAAGTCTCATCTTGCACAATTAAATCTTCCAAGCGACTGTTAAACCGATATTCGCCGCCCAATTCTTGAATTTTTTTGCGAATATTCCTCACCACCACGCGCAAATTATCCGTGCCGATATGCGGTTTTGCCAAATATAAAATTTCTTCCGGTGCGCCGGCAGCATAAAGTTCTCGCATAACCTTTGCGGTAAACTTATCTTTTTTAATGCCGCTCATCAACTTGCCGTCAGAAAATGTTCCGGCCCCGCCTTCTCCGAATTGTACATTTGATTCCGGATTCAGCTTGCCTATTTTCCAAAAAGTTTCCACTTCGCGATGACGTTCATCAACTTCCGAACCGCGTTCCAAAATAATCGGCTTTAAGCCGGCCTCCGCCAAGGCAATTCCGGCAAACATTCCGGCCGGACCGCTTCCCACAACTACCGGTCTGAGCCCGTCATCTTTAATTTTAAACGAGAGGCTTTCTTCCGGTGGCAAAATTTCAACATCTTTATCTTTGCCATACGGCTTGTCTGTTTGGCAATCAACACTAAACACCCAATGCACATTATTTTTGTTGCGAGCATCAACAGATTTCTTGGCAATTTTAAAATCGGTTATATCTGCCGGCCGACAACGCAACTTTTCCGCCGTTTTGTTTTTTATTTCGGCGGTTGTGGCATTTAACGGCATTTGCAGATTATTAACACGTAACATTGACACCCCTTTATAATTTAAGGGATATCATAAAGCAAAAATAAAAAATCGCAACTATTCTTTAGGTTTTTCGTCAGGCTTTTCGTGTTCCGAAAACCACAAATTTTTAAGCTCATGACGATACATCCACAAATCTATAATTCCCACGGCCACCATTAAAGCGCCGCAAACATAAAGTATGTTATACCAATTAAATTCGTCGGCACCCACCATAACATCTTGTTTGGAGATTCGCAAAAACAGCAAAGCAATTGCCGTCATAAAGAAAGAAACAATAAAAGCCATGGTCCACAAACGATATACCAAATCTTTATTGCCCAAACTCACCGTCAAAACATAAATAAACAAAAGTGCCGTAACCAAATATAATTCCATGATATCTCACTCCTTTTCTTTGAAAAAGTAGTCATTGTTCGCCGATTTTCAAGAGTTTTGAAAATAAAATCAAAAAAGCAAAAAAAATTATTGACGTAACCGAAAAGTTAAGTTAAAAGTTATCTCACCACGGAGCGTTGGTAGAGTGGTAATACAGCGGATTGCTAATCCGTCACCGCGAATAACGGTGCAGAGGTTCGAGTCCTCTACGCTCCGCCAATCAAAAGCCTAGAGAAATCTAGGCTTTTCGGTTTTAAAAGTGTAGAGGGCTCGAACCGTAA
>JAGDBT010000010.1 GCA_017958895.1 Alphaproteobacteria bacterium
ACGTACTTATGAGGCAAAAGTAAAAGGCAATACGATTTCCGATTTGGCAGCGGCACAAGCGGAAGCGCTACATTTAATGTCACGCGATATTGCCGAGAAATTGCTGAAATTATAGGCTAAAGAGAAATTTTATCCGAGCAACGGCAATAAGCCGATATAGGGCATTTGTCGCATAAAGGGTGTTGGGCTTTGCAGATATAACGTCCGAAGAGCACAAGCCAGTGGTTGGTGTTTTTAACAATTTCCGGCGGCAACACTTTTAATAAATCAATTTCAATTTCCAAAGGTGTTTTGCCTTGGCTGAAATCAAGGCGGTGCGCTATACGCATTACATGAGTATCAACGGCTAAAGTCGGTTGATTATACCAAACATTCAAAAAGACATTGGCGGTTTTGCGGCCCACTCCGGGCAGTTGCGTTAAGATATCGCGATCAGCGGGCACTTCGCCGTTAAATTTTTCTGCCAACTGTTTACTAAGCAATATAATGTTTTTGGCCTTATTATTGAAAAGTCCGATGGTTTTTATATAGTCTTTTAAGTTTTGTTCGCCCAAAGAAAGCATTTTTTGCGGAGTATCGGCAACCTTAAAAAGTTCGGCGGTGGCCTTGTTTACACCCTTGTCGGTACTTTGTGCGGAAAGCACGACAGCCACCAAAAGAGTATAAGGGTTATGAAAGTTAAGCTCGCACTTCGGGTCCGGATTTTGCTCGGCAAATATCCGCATAATTTTAAGAATTTCTTCTTTGTTACGCATCAAGCTTTAACTCCGCCTGCTCCCGGAGCTTTAGGGGCATCTTCATCAAGAGGCCAGCGCGGACGCGGCTTAAAATCAAGCGGACTTGTATAGCCTAAGCGAAAACGTTCCAATCCGGCCCAAGCCACCATAACACCGTTATCGGTGCAAAAACGAATCGGCGGAGCGGCAAATTCCAAATTATTCTTTTCCGCCAATTCCTTAAGAGCGGAACGCAGATAAGAATTTGAGGCAACACCGCCGGAAACCACCAAATGTTGCCCGTCGGGATATTTTTGCTTGAAGTACTTTATGGCGCGTTGCAGTTTGCGAACCAGACAATCGGTGGCGGCAAATTGAAAGCAGGCGCAAACATCGGCAACATCTTGCTTTGGCAAAATAGCATGTTCGACCTCGCCGTCCGGAGAATAAGATTCAACAATTTTACGTACGGCGGTTTTTAAGCCGGAAAAAGAAAGATTACAATCATCGGAACCGATGAGCGGTCGCGGTAAACTAAAGCGGGTTTCGTCACCGACCGAGGCCAGTTTTTCAATCACCGGACCGCCGGGATAACCGAGATTAAGCATTTTTGCAACTTTATCAAAAGCTTCGCCGGCCGCATCATCTATGGTGGTGCCCAATCTTTCATATTCACCGACATTTTTTACGACCAATATCTGACAATGGCCGCCGGAAACCAAGAGCAATAAATACGGAAATTCCACATGGTTGGCAATACGGGCACAAAGGGCATGGGCTTCCAAATGATTAACGGCAATAAAAGGCTTGTTTAAGGCTAAAGATAAGGCTTTGGCCGTCATAACGCCGACCACCACACCGCCGATAAGTCCCGGTCCGGCCGAAGCGGCTACGGCATCAATTTGATTAAGATTAATTCTGGCACGTTGCAAACAAACCGAGATAATTTCATCAACATGCTCCAAATGAGCACGAGCGGCAATTTCCGGCACCACACCGCCGTATTGCTTGTGTTCTTCCTGCGATTGCAAAGCTTCTCCGAGAATCTCCTTGCTGTCATTAACAAGGGCGGCTCCGGTATCATCACAACTGCTTTCTATTCCCAAAACTATCATCAGTTATTCCTAACGATTTTTTTTAGTTATTGCCTTTAAATGAATTTTTATTTAAATATATGAAAGATATTCTTCGTAAAATGTCAAGCAAAAGGATATGAAAAATGGCGAAAAAAGATAAAAAAGACAACGATGTTGCAGAGAAAACCGAAACAAAAGAAACGGTAACAAAGTCCGCGCGGTCGGGAAAAGGCAAATTTTTCAGATGGTTAAAAGTATTGATGTTATTGATTTTGGCAGGTTGCGGAGCCGTAGGTTATTTTGCTTGGAAGATGCAGGTTAAAACCGAAGCGGTGGCCAACAGTGAGATGTCTTGTGAACGTCGCTTAAATGCTTTGGAGAGCCTTTTGGAAAAGCAGTCGGCGGAAATTTCGGCAATTAAAACACGTGAAGCTTTAAAGCCTAAAGGTATATCCGAAGAATATTTGGCCCAGAATTTATCCGAATTAAGAGAGAGTCTGAAAAATGAAATAATCGGCGAAATGTCAGTTGTTCCGGGAGATGATGGTGCAACAATGGTAATTTCTGCCGAAAAGCAAACTCAGGAAATGTTATTGGCCAACGGCGCCATGATTATCAGAGATTTGGCAACAAAAGGCGAGAACATAAGCTATGAATTGGAAGTTTTGAATATTTTGGCGCAGGGCAATTATCCGGCAATGAAATATGTTAATGATATGCGGAAATATGCCACGTCGGGAATAATCGGCAAGGGCGCTTTGATAAGTAATTTCAATAAGGTGTATGTCGATTTGCAGGAAAAAGCCGCTGAAAACGTAAAGAAAGAAGAGCCGGAAACCGCAGAAGAAAATGAACCGTGGTATAAACTCTTAAAAAAATGGGTGGTAAAGTTTTTTGTGGCGAGAAAGAAGAGTGTTGTGCCTTTGTTCAGTGATAAAGACGAAGTTTGGATTTTGGTTAATGAAGGAAACATCGGCGAGGCTCTGCAAACCATGAATTTGAGCGGCAAATATGCTTCCGTGAATTATGAGCCGTTACAAGTCTGGAAAAAACAGGCGGCAGAATATTTGGATTTTGAAAAAGCGGCGGAAGGTTTGTTGCTTAATGCCTTAGCGGGCATGCACCTCAAAGAATTGGAGCATTGATGAGTATTGCGATTGAGGAGCAGCAAAAATTGTGGCAGGAACAATATCGTATTGTACCTGAGCAATTTAAAAAAATTCGCGAAATCGAAAAAGTGGCGGCGGTTTTTAATACCAATATCGATGCGGTTGTAAAAATCAGCGGAGAAAAGTTGGGCAAATTGGCCGCCTCGGTTGCTTTTAAGCTTTCGGATTCAGACGAGGAAACCCGAATTGTAAAATCACCTAAAGATGCGGTGCGCGGGATTGTAAAATGTTTTTTGAAAGGCATTGCCGAGGAATGGCCGTGCTATGATGAAAGCGTCTATGAATGGCTGAAAGAAAACTTAAATTATAATAACTTGCAAATAGGCGGTCAGGCCGGCATAATCGCTAATTTGGCGGCGGCGAGCGGAGTAAAAAAGGTTTTGGTTCACACTTCTTCACACCCGCAGTTGCAAGCCGAACAGTTTTTGGCGGCGGATAACTTATGGGCGGTTGATGAAAACGGCCTTCCGCAGAAGGCTTCACAAATTAACCGTCACCAAGATAAGCCTTTGGTGCATTGGATTATTGAATTTTTGGCCGGCGATAAATTTTCTTGGGAGGGGCAAACTTTTACTTGTCCGAAATCTAATCGCTTTATAATAACATATGACGAAGATAATATGAATTTGCGCATAAATAAAGATTTCGGAGCTTGTTTGTGTAAGGAAGGTTTTGACTATTTACTGATGTCCGGCTATCAAAATTTAAGTTCCGAGCGCGGAGGATTAGAGCGGATTCAAGATTGTGCGCAGTTAATCGGCAAATGGAAAAAAGCCAATCCGCAAGGTATTGTGCATTTGGAATTAGCCTCTACGCAAGATAAAAAAATTCGCGAGACCATTTTGGCGGAAATCGCTCCTTTAGCTGATTCTATCGGTTTGAACGAACGGGAAGCATGGGATTTTTCAGAGGTGGCGGTGCCGGGGATGTTTGCCAAAGTTAAAAGTCCGAATTTAACAGCGCCGTTGCTGTTTGAAATAATAAGCGTTTTAAAAGAATATTGTGCGGTATCGCGAATTCAGCTGCATATGCCGGGGCTTTATATGACTTTACAAAATGAGGATTTTAAAATTACGGCCGAACAAAATAAAAAAGGGATGATGTTGGCGGCAACCGTGGCGGCGGCGAAGGCATCAGGCATAAAACTTGAGAAAGAAGAAGACTTTATGTATGCGCATGGTCAAAATGTCGCGGAATACGGCATAAAAGTTTTAACGGAGTTAGCGAGCTATTTGGGCATCCCTAATCTGGCCCTGACCGGTATAAGCAATACGGAAAACGGCAAATTGATTGCCATACCGACAATATTGGTAAAAAATCCGCGCACCCTGGTGGGTATGGGCGATACGATTTCCACTTTATCTTTAATCGGGGCCCGATAAAAAAAGCTCCTTTTTGAGGAGCTTTTCCGGAGGTATTAAGTTTTTTTATCAGCGACGGTGATGATGACCTCCGCCGCCGTGATGTCCTCGTCCGCCATGGTGATGATGTCCGAAAAGGGCACTGCCGATTACCACACCGGTAAACCCGGCTAACAATGAAGTGGCGGCGGAATCATAGTAATAAGTGCGCGGAGCCGGCTGTTGACGGACAACAACCACTTCTTGAGCCGGTTGCTGAACAACAACCTGTTGCGGTTGAGTATAAACAACTTGCTGTTTATAAGTTCCCATCGGTTGGGTATAAATCTGTTGCTTAACAATTCCGTTATCGTCAATTATTACCACTTGGTCAGCATAGGCCGCAATAGGGCTGAAAATCAACGAAAACGCTATCAAGTAAAACACTTTTTTCATCTGTTTTCTCCTTTTCCATATGTTGATACTTTATATTTAATCCATTTCGGAGAACATTGCAAGAAAATAAATATACATTCAGGTATGTATATTTAATTATTATGCAAAATCAACTAGATATTTTATCAACAATCTATTCTATAATGACGGCTTCATAGGTATAAACGATTTCCGTTTCATCCGGATTATCGGTTTGCGCGGTTTCACAAACCAACAACACTTCTTCTTCGGCAAGCAGAGAAAACACTTCATCATCAACATTTTCCAATGTATAAGCATCACCCGGATGGCGAAAAAGCTCAACCGTTTTGCTATCCGGATGCAATCTGACGGCCGGAGTGTCGGGCGGAGTATCTTGAGCACTGAGAATAAGCACAATTTCGTCACGATCGGTAATTAAAAAATCAAAAGCACTGTTTTTTTCACTCATAAGCGGCCTCCCGTAATTTATGGTTAGTAGAATATTAGGATATTTAAGTTAATATTTATATAACGGAGCGGAAAATGAGCAAAATTCTGGATTTTCTGATTAACTTGTTAAAATGGCCGGCAGCACTGTTTTTGGCATTATCATTACCGGGGTTGTTCGAATCTTTTAACGCCTTTAATTTTAATAGTCTGAAATTTTACGCATTTTTCGGCGGTGCGGGCTTTTATTTTGTTATTTTAGTATTATGCGGATACAATATATGTGCAACAATACAGATTATTTCACACGAATTGACGCATATTTTGTTTGCGTATCTGACTCTTCATTCGGCTGACAGAATTCGCATCAGACCTGATGATATGGGCGGTTCGGTACGTATAAACAGCAAAGGTAATTGGCTGATTTTGTTGGCACCGTATTTCTTTCCGCTGTTTTCTGCCATATATATGCTGATGATGCCGGGTTTGTTGAGAATAACGAACGATAACTGGCTGATTTATGCGATTTTCGGTTATTTGTTTTTCTATTATGCGGCAACGGTTTTGAGCCAGGTTCATCCCGGACAGACTGATATCATTCGTTGCGGATATCTGTTTTCAACCATTGTGATTATTGCCGCAAATTTATATGTAATCGGTATGATTTTTTCTTTTAACGAAGGGCTGTGGCCGGGCGTGGAAAAATATTTGCGCTCGGTAAGCGAATTGAATCGTGAGTATTTTCAAAATTTTGCCGCTTTAATACGACAATATTTCCAACCGGCAATTGTCGGCATCAAATAAAACTTCGGCACCGAACGGGAGAACATGGCGAGATTTTTGATGACCGAAGCAAAAATCTTTAACCACCGGCAAATTAAGACCTTTCAGGAAATCAGCGAAGCAATCATCTAAAGTTCCGTCTTCTTCGTCGCCTTGACAGTCGGTAAACTGCCCGAAAATAAGACCGCGAAGTTTTTCAAAAGTCGGTTGTTGTTTCAGTTGTTGTAACATCAAATCTATTTTATGCAGACGTTCATGAATGTCCTCAATCAACAAAATTTTATCTCTCAAATCCGGAAAATACGGTGTTCCGGCTAACCTTAGCAAAACACTTAAATTGCAACACAACAATTTTCCTTTTGCGGTGCCGCCGTGAACGGTAGTGCCTGATTTAAAATCGGTGGCTTTGCCGAATAAAAGTTTCTCCAAATCGTTTTTAATCAAAGCATCGAGCGGGCCATCCTTAAAATCGTTATACATGACAAAGCCGTTATAGGAAATAAGGTTTGATTTTTTATGTAAGGCAAGCATCAGCGCAACATTATCGCAGAAACCGATAAAAGGTTTCGGATTGCGAGCAACCGTTTCATAGTCAATATAAGGCAAAATGCGACTGCCGCCGGCGGCGGCACGGGCGCAAAAAACGGCTTTTATTTCAGAATCGGCAAAAGCCTGATTTAAATCGGCGGCACGATTTTTATCGTCTCCGGCCATGTAGCGATAAACATCTAAGGTATGCTTTCCGAGTTGCGGTTGCAAGCCGAGAGATTGCAGATATTCAATCGCCGGCTTTATTTCATCTGCCGAGCCGATTTGCCCGCAAGGGGCGATTATGGCAACTTTATCTCCGATTTTCAAATTTATCATTGCGGTAGTTTCTCCAAAATCAGATTACACAAGTCGGTTAAAGAATTATCTCGCGCCCCCATAATTACAATCCGGTCACCCGAAGAGGCTTTTTGCAAAATCAAATCTGCCGCCGCGGTTTTGTCGGCCGCAAAATAGGCTTCTTTTTTACCCAAAGTTCGGGCATATTCAATTAAATCGGCAGAAGAAATATCCTTGGTAACGGTTCCGCCGACGAAAAATATTTCCGGCATAATCAGGATATCTTGCGGCGAAAGGTTGTTTACAAATTCGGAAATTATTTCTTTGCCTAAGGAACGCATCGGTCCGAAACCGTGCGGTTGAAACATAACGATAAGCCGGCCTTCATATTGGCGCAAAGCTTTTACGGAGGCCTTTATTTTATCAGGATTATGGGCAAAATCGTCAATAACGGTAATTTGTTTTTTTTGCCCGATTACCTCTAAACGTCTTTTGGTTCCGTGAAAATTTTGCAGAATTTCGGCGGCGACAAATTTATCAACTCCCATTTGTTCACAAACGGCAATGGCAGCCAAAGCATTGGCAACATTAAAAGTTCCGATTAAATTTAAGCGAAATTCGCGCCCCGCAAAAGTATAAGAAGTGCCTTCAGGCAAAGCTTTTATATTATCGGCAAAATATTCGGCCTGCGGATTTTTGAGCGAAAAACGCGCTATCGGCACCGTAGCGGTTATTTTGCGGCACAACTCGTAATCATCATTGAGCACTACGGCGTGCTTGGTGCGCGAGGCAAAATTTTGGAACAATTCCGTCAGCTCTTCGAGAGTTTTATGGTCTTTTGAAATATTGTTAATCAAGGCAATATATGGGTTGTATAAATCTATGCTGCCGTTGCTTTCATCGGCTTCCACCACACATATTTCGCCATCGTTATAGATGATATTCGGAATGCCGGGATAATTTTCATAATCGCGAAGCAAACCGCCGTTAATCATGCAAGGTTTTTTGCCGGCCTTATCCAAAATAAAGCCGATCATGGCGGTAGTGGTGGTTTTGCCGCTCGTACCGCCGACGGCAATGCCGTAAGCATAGTCATGAAAAATTTCAGCCAATAATTCCGGCCGGGTTTTTAGCGGAATATTTTTTTCTTCGGCGGCTTTAATATCCGGAATGGAATCTTCAACGGCCGTTGAAGCACATACAAAATCTAAATCGTCGGTTACGGCCGAACCATCTTGCGGAAAAATCTCTATACCCAAATCCTGCAATTTTTGTTTGTTTTTCAAATCACGTCCCAAATCAAAATTGCGATCTGAACCTCT
>JAGDBT010000096.1 GCA_017958895.1 Alphaproteobacteria bacterium
AATAAACACCGGAATCAATTCTCCGTTATACGGATTACGTGCCTTAATTCCTTTTAATTCCACACCGGTTTTGCTGGTATCTGCCGTACGTTGCAATTCTGATTTTTTTGCCGCTTCGTTGACATATTTTTCAACTTCCTCGGGATTTTCATATTTGGCAAACAACTCTTTAACCAACTCATGTTCCGGCGCCATAACCGTATATGTTGCACCGAATATGGTATCGGGACGCGTGGTATAAACCACCATTTTTTTGCCCAAATCAACACCGTTATTATCGGTCAAATCAAAGGCCAATTCCGCACCTTCCGAACGACCTATCCAATTTATCTGTGTTGATTTAACCCGGTCAATAAAATCCACCTGATCCAAATCATCAATCAAACGATCGGCATATTTGGTAATGGCCAACATCCATTGTTCTTTATCACGACGCACAACCTGTGCTCCGCAACGTTCACAACAACCGTTTACCACTTCTTCATTTGCCAAACCCACTTTGCAGGAAGGGCACCAGTTAATAGCCATTTTGTCTTTATAGGCCAAACCGTGTTTCCAAAACTGAATAAACATCCACTGTGTCCATTTGAAATATTCCGGATCACAAGTATTGAAACATCTGTCCCAATCAAAAGAAAAACCCAACGACTTCAACTGATGCGTAAAGTTTTCGATATTAGCTTTGGTAGAAACGGCCGGATGCACACCGGTTTTAATGGCGTAGTTTTCCGCCGGCAAACCGAAAGCATCAAAACCCATCGGATATAATACATTATAGCCCTGCATACGTTTTTTGCGCGAAATTACATCAAGAGCCGTATAAGAACGAGGATGCCCCACATGCAATCCTGCACCTGAAGGATAAGGAAATTCCACCAGGGCATAAAACTTTTCTTTATTATGGTCGATTTCGACTTTATAAGCCTTTTCATCTTCCCATATTTTTTGCCACTTTTTCTCTATGGTGCGAAAATTATAGCGCTCCTCAGAACGCCACTCTTTTTGCCACTCTTCCCAACTTTCTTTTCCGTTATATCTGGCTATTCCCGTCATTTTCCTTTTCCTTTTAAAAACAATTGTCGTAAAATTATCACAATCTTTTGCAAATTTCAACTTATATAAGCTTTATACACAAATATTACCCCCGTCTTTTAACCAAATAATAACGCTTAAACAGTATAATCCGCTCAAGAGGAATTTATGGAAGACAACACATTTTTGCAACAGGCTTTAAAGCAATCTTTTTATCTGCCGGAATTTCAAACCGCAGACAATGTTGTTGCCGCCACAAAACCGTTTGCGGAAGGCTTTTTCTTCACCGATAAAAATTGTTGCCGGCTGGCTTCTGTTTTTTTATCGCGCGCCCAAATTGCCAAATACACCGATTTAATTAAAAATGATGTCGAACGCAACCCGCGGCTGAAAGAAGAATATTTATTGTATAAACACGATTTTGAAGAAAATATCATTATTCCCAAAGACTATGCCGACGCTCGTGATTTTATGATTAAACATCAGCTTTCTGAAGCAAGCCGAAAAGCCGCGCGCAAAAAAAAGGTTCTTGCCGCAGTTTTTCCCGCGGACTTATATGATAATTTTTCAATAATAACACAGGAACATCGTGAACATACCATTAAAGCGGAAAAAATTTTTAATTTGCACCCTGAGGCCACCTGTTTATCCGTCCTTAAAGATTTTTCCACTCTTTACAAAATGACCGTTAAGCAAAATATTTTTCGGCATTTTATCTTTTGGCTGAATAAAAAACGTTTTCGTTATTATCTCAATGAAGCGGCACAGATTCTAAAATCTGACTGCACTCTGCCTGATGATTTTATACAAAGTCACCCGTTTCGAGGCGGAAGATTCGCTCTGTCATGCACTTTCCGTCTTGCGCAATTGACCGAATTATTGCAAAAACTGGCCGGCAATCGACAATTGTTGGATTTCGTACAACTGCTGTTGGATAATCCGCAAAAATATGCCGAAGAACTGACCGAATATAAGCAACAGCCGCAATTTGCCGGCTTAACAATTATTCACGCTACGCGTCATACCATGCAAAAACTCTCGGCCAAATATGCCCTTTTGAGTTATTTTAATGCCGTTGCCAAAGCCTTTGAAAATGATTATCTTGAAGTCTGTCCGGCGGCAAAACATCAGCCGTTGCCCACCGTATCGCCGCAAAACGAGTTGCAAATAATCGGCAAAATTATTTCCGAAAGTTTCAAAACAGATTCTTCGGATTGCCGTCTTAACCGCTTTTATTGTCAGGTTCTGCAAGATTATGAAACTCTGCACAAAAAATTTTTATTACAGCTTAAAAAATTACTTGCAATTACTCCTAAATCCGCAGATTAAAAAATCGGCGGATTTTTGCACAAAAATACTGGACAAAAACAAAAAAGCATGTTACAATGACCTCAAACAATGGAGGATTTAAGGCATGGCTAGGGATAAAAAAGCAAGACTTTCCGATGAAGACTTCAATAAAGCCGCTAAGTTGCTGAGAGAAGTATTCAGCAATTTTTCGGCAGAAGATGATGCTTCAAAAGCTAAGCTTGCTCAAGCCTTGGAAAAATATCATACAATGGGAATAGACGAACGTTTATTTGATCCTTTATGCAACAGAATCAGCCTTACATCCGAACAACAGAAAATTAAGAATGACGTCAGAAACGCCGTTTATCATCCGGAAAAAATAGAAGAGAAAGGAGAACATACCATGGCTGAAGAAGAGAAGAAAGATACTCCGACTCCGGAAAAAGAAGAAAAAGAAGAATTTGTTTTGACCGATGAGCAAAACAAGTTCTTGGACGCTATAGGTTATCCGAAAGATTCCGTTAAAGATAAGGCTCTTTACGATGAATTACACAGCCTTTATGTAGAAAAAGACGGAAAATGGGAATTAAAGGAAACCGCTCTGAAAGCTCTGGAAAAAGAAGGCAAAAAGGAAGAAGACATAAAAGATATGCCTCTTGATGAGCTTAAAAAGCTTACTCCTATCGAAGTATCAGGTGAAGAAAAAGAACCGGAACCTACCGTTGATGATGACTGGGTTAAGAGAAAGAAAGCTTATTATGATGCCTTATCAACCAGCAAAGCCATTACCGATTATGAAGTGCTTAGAGCCGACGGTCTTTTTTCTGCCAAATTCAATGATACCACTATAACTTACAGTTCTCCGACCACCGTTTCGGTTTCACAAGATGCCAAAGTTGCGGTGTTTGAAACTATTGTCAGAGATCCTGACAACCGTGGACGTCCGATTAATTTTTCCGCTACCATGTCAAATGATATGAAAGCGCGTTTGTTTGCCGCCTGTGTGCTTAACGGTGCGCTTCTGGGTGAAAACGCTCCGGAATCTTTATCTGACGAACAAAAAGATCTGCTGAAAACAGAACTCGGCGATGCTCGCTATAATACATTTTTGGAAAAATACAAAGAATTAAAAGGACCAAAGGATGATACTACTAAAACTCCGAAAGTATTCAGCGATGCCGAGATTAAAGAAATCAAAGAAAAGTTAGGCAATCAATATGAAATGGCTGCCATGAAAGCTGATGGTCGTATTACCCTACAGCCGCGCTTCGGAAAAATAGACGGAAAAGATGTTATGATTGTGCATCCTGTAGGCAAAGACGAAGATGTCGCAAAATATAAAGAACTTACAGCAAAATCTGCGGAAGATACCAAATTCCTTAAAGAAAAATGGCAGGAAAATCCGGCCCAATTCGGAGATGTTTTAGCCGATGCCATCAAAGATATTAAGGAAAAGAAGTCGCCTACCGATACATTGAGCAACAAGCTGGATGCCATTAAAGCCAAGGTTGAAGCCGATAAACAACGTGATGCCGGAAAAGACAGTGCGGAACACAAAGAATGGAAAGCAAACAGGGATTTTATCCGCGAAGAACGTGACCAAATTATGGCCGCCAAATTGGGAATTCAGGATAAGTACGAAACTAGCGACGGTACAACCTACAAACCTTTGTCCGCAGACGAAAAAGACAAATATATAGAACAAATGAGCATTTCATCTGCAACATATAAACGTTTGTATGACAAACACTCCGATAAAAGTGAAAAACTTGAAATTCCTGAAGCCTGCACACGTGTAGATAAAAAGAATGAAGCAACCAAAGCAAGAATAGAAGAATTAGCAAAAGGAGAAAGATCATGACTTTAGATGATTTCAGCCCGGAATTTAGAAGATACCTTGAATATATGGGAAAAATGCCCGGTGAAAATGCTACTCCGGAAATGCTTAACAGTATTTATTCTGATAATCACGGCAAGTTTGAAACTTGGGATAAATTGCCGGAAGCTTTGAAAAATCGCTATAAGGGCAGTGTTCCGCAAGATGTTCTGGATGCCGCCGCTCGTGACGAATTTTTGGTTCTGCGCGAAATGGAATATCATCCGGAAATTAAATATGCCAATGATGCTCGTGAAAGAGTTGAAGAGCAATATCTTGCACCGAATGATATCAGCGGAGATCTGGCTAAGGCTGCCTTTGTCGGCGCCATAGTTGCCGGCTATTCCAAAGAGGCCAGTGCCGACTTGGCTCGTCATGCCCAGATTCGTGAAAACTTATCCGACAAGGCTCGCAACGGCACTCTTTCCGAAGAAGAAAAGAAAGCTTGGGCAGAAAGCCGTCAAGCTGACATTAAGACCATCCAGAAAGACTGGACCGAAAACTCTCCGGAAAAACTCTTAATTCACGTTTTGTCAGATTATAACCGCGGTAAGTTATCTAAGGAAGAAGTAACACCGATGATTGCCGACTTAATGCAAAAAATTGATAATGAAGGTCGTCATGAACAGTTGATGGAATATATGAAACAAGTGCCGATTAAGGCCAAACTCTCACACTTCAAAGACGATGTGTTGAACTTGTTGGAAACCGCCGCAATACCGAAGGTTCAGGAAGCTCCGCAACAGCAACAAAGCTTGCGCACTTTGGCTGAAAATATTCGTACGGAACAACAAAATCGGCAAAACAGAGCGCCAAGGTCGTCAATAACCATGCGGCAACAGTTTTCATCTATGGAACGTTGATTTTTATCAAAAAAAAGAAATGCCCGTTTTTACGGGCATTTTTTATTTTCCGACCTTATTCTTATAATATTGCAAAATATAAACTCTGATTGCCGCAGAAAGATTTTCTTTTTCTCTTTTCTCATCTATTTGGGTAATCAGCTGATTGCAACTTAAATGTTGCTCGGATGCA
>JAGDBT010000097.1 GCA_017958895.1 Alphaproteobacteria bacterium
CGTGTATCGGATTTGCAGGTTGTTAAGGGATATAACCTGAAAGCAGAGTTTATGAAAGTGGGCGGACTGAGTATCGGTTCTGATGTTCGCATCAACGGCATAAAAGTCGGAACGGTAACCGCTCAAAACCTCAACAATGATGACTATACCGTTGAAGTGGTCTTCAGCATCTCTTCCGATATAAAACTTCCCGATGACAGCACCGTATCCATTGTCAGCGACGGCTTAATGGGTAACAAATTCGTGAAGATAGAACCGGGAATTTCCAAAACCTATCTTCAAGACGGCGGAAAATTTACCAAAACCAAGGACTATAAAACCTTGGAAGACATGGTAGGCGAAATCATATTTATGGTAACTGACAACGGTAACAAAAATGAAAAATAGCTGTTTTATCCTTTCGTTTTTCACACTTTTTTTGGCTTTTAATGCCGCGGCAAAAAGTATTGATAAAAACACGGCCAAAATGCAAGCCATGGATAAAATAACCGGTCGCGTAAGTGTTATAAATGTGCCGGTAAACGGAGCGGTAACCTTTGGTTCGCTTTCCATTGTCGTTCGCAGTTGCAAAACCCGCTCACCCGAAGAAACGCCCGATAATTTTGCCTTTGTCGATATATCGGATAAAACCCTCGATGGGCAGGAAGTAAACATCTTCAAAGGTTGGATGATTTCATCGTCGCCGGCCACCCATGCCGTTGAACATCCGATTTATGATGTTTGGCTTTTAAATTGTTATGACGGCACTATTGAACCGGCCGATATTTTATCGCCGGAAATTTTGGCTTTAAGAGATAATCTGCCGAAAATAAGTGAAATTGAATCGGCAAAGCCGAAAACCATGGTAGAAGAGCCGCTTTCGGAAATGCGCTCGACTCAACATCGAAATTCTTATGGCACGAACGATGTATTTTCCTTTGATGAAGAAGAGGAAATTTTCAACCTCGGCAATATAACACCGGATAATCCTGCCTCTGATAAGCCTGCTGATAAAAAAGATTAATTCAGCTTTTTGCCTTATCCGCCAAAACCGTTAATCCGGCCACATAAGTGTTCGTCAATATCTGGCATATCGTATTGTCATCGGCCCTAGATAAATCAGCTAAGGCATCCTTGGTTAAGAAGGAACTCACCGCAAACAAACTCAACCATAATATTTGTCCTGAAAGCAATCTTTCCGGACCGGCAACTTCCGGCACCGCTCTTTGCAGACAAGAATTGAGTTTGCCGGCTATTTTTGCCACTTTTCGCAAATAAAAGGTAGAATAAGTACGGTAATTCTGCCGCAGATGAAAGCTATAAAGCAAATACCAAAGGTTTTTATTATTTTTCACAAAACTCACAAAACTTTGCACCAAGGCATTCAAATCCGCATAAGGATTCTCGGTTTCTTTGTTTTTATCCAAAGCCTCCGCCAAAGCTTCCAAAGTCATATAATTTTGGATAACCACAAAGTTCTCCATATTGGAAAATTGGTTATAAATTGCCCCGACCGAGCAACCGGAAGCTTCCGATAATTTGCGCGCCGTAAGACCTTCGGCCCCTTTTTCCTGAATAATCGAGCGACCGATTTTAAGTAACTTATTTTGAATATCCTCTTTTTCCATTTTTGCTTCACAAACTTAATTAGTTTAA
>JAGDBT010000098.1 GCA_017958895.1 Alphaproteobacteria bacterium
GCAAGCGAATTTAGAGAATTTTTACCCTGAAAAGATCGTAAAAATTAAGCTCTGAGGAGTCCGTCAGTCAGCGATGTTTCGCCCACTGGCGTCAATTGGTTTATAATAACTTGGTGAAGGACAAAACATTTATGTTTGAGAGTTTGAGCAATAAACTCAGTCAGGCTTTTTCAAAGATAACCTCCCGCGGAGTGTTATCGGAAAAAGATATTGACGAAGCTATGCGCGAGATTCGTGTGGCTTTGCTTGAGGCTGATGTTTCTTTGCCGGTTGTTAAAGAGTTTATTGCCAATGTGAAAAATGAGGCTTTGGGTGAAAAGGTTGTTAAATCTGTTCAACCCGGGCAGATGGTTATCAAAATTGTGCATGACGAGTTGGTTAAATTGCTCGGCGAGGGAGATACGGAACTTAATTTTAATGCTCCGGCTCCGGTTTGCATGATGCTTGTCGGTTTGCAAGGGTCCGGTAAAACTACTACGGCGGCCAAAATTGCAAAAAAGCTGAAAAAAAACAAACGCATTTTATTGGCTTCGCTTGATGTATATCGCCCGGCGGCTCAAGAACAGTTGGCGCAACTGGGTAAACAGATAGAGGTTGATGTTTTGCCTATTATTAACGGGCAACAGCCGCTTGAAATTACCAAAAGAGCCTTAAACGAGGCCAAAACGGGTGTTTATGATTTGCTGATTTTGGATACGGCCGGTCGGTTGCAGATAGATGAAAAGCTGATGACCGAGGTTGAAGAAGTGAAAAAGTTGGCAAATCCGACCGAAACGCTGTTGGTTGCCGATTCGCTTATCGGACAGGAAGCCTGTAATGTGGCAAAGGCTTTTAACGAAAAAATCGGCATTACCGGTTTGGTGTTAACCAGAATTGACGGAACTTCACGTGCCGGAGCGGCATTATCCATGAAAATGGTGGCAAACGCGGCCATAAAATTTCTGGGTACCGGTGAAAAACTTGATGATATTGAAGAGTTTCATGCCGATCGCATAGCCGGACGTATTTTAGGACAGGGTGATGTAGTTTCTTTGGTGGAAAAGGCAATGGAAAATGTTGACCGAGCGGAAGCCGAAGAAATGGCAAAGAAAATGTCAAAAGGCTCGTTTGACCTGAACGATATGCTCTCGCAAATGCGCCAGATGAAGAAAATTGGCAGTGTGGGCAGCATTTTGGGAATGTTGCCGGGGTTGTCAAAGTTTAAATCTCAGATTGAAGAATCCGGAGTGTGCGACAATCTGATGAAAAAGCAGGAAGCCATAATTCTTTCCATGACAGCGGAAGAAAGACGGCATCCCGATATAATAAAGGCTTCTCGCAAGAGAAGAATCGCACTCGGTTCCGGAGTGGAAGTTCATGATGTTAACGTGTTGCTCAAATCATATGAGCAGATGTCAACAATGATGAAAAAGATGGGCAGTTTCGGCGCTATGTCGGCAATGTCTAAATTTATGAAAAACAATCCGTTCGGCAGAATGCCGGGGGGAATGAATAAACGGTTTCCGTTTTAATTTTATTGAAAGGAAAATATAAATGTCAGTACGTATCAGATTATCTCGCGGTGGTTCCAAAAAACGTCCGTATTACCATATTGTAGCGGCCGATTCCAGATCTCCTCGTGATGGTAGATATATTGAAAAATTGGGTGCATACAATCCGTTGTTGCCTCAAGATAGTGAAAACAGATTGGTTTTGGATACCGAAAAGGTTTCCGCATGGTTGTCTAAGGGTGCTCAGCCGACCGAAAGATTGCAAAAATTGTTTGCTAATTTGGGTTTATGCGCTGCTCCGATCAGCCGTGAACAGCCAAAGAAATCTGCTCCTAAAGCTAAGGCTATGGAGAGAATGAAAGCCAAAGAAGAAGCTAAGGCCGCGGCCGCTGCAGCCAAGGCTGAAGCAAGTGTTGCTCCTGCGGCCGAAACTCCTGCTCCTGCTGAAGAGCCGTCTGCCGAATAATTTTCGGTGTTTATATAAATTAAGTAAGTTATTTTGAGTCTGTAGAAGGGCTTTAAGTATGGAAAAAAGAGTGTTAATCGGAAAAATAGTTGCCGCACACGGTATCAGAGGCGAGGTAAAAGTACAATGCTTTCATGCCAACCCGCTGAATATTGATAAATACGGCAGCTTGGAAAATAAAGATGCCTCTAAAACTTTTGTGCTTAAAGTTACCGGAAATACTTCTGCCAATGTACGTGTAAAAATCAAAGGTATTGATACACGTAACGATGCCGAGGCCTTAATCGGTACGGAATTATATGCCGACAGAGCCGCTTTGCCTGAGCTCGCTGAAGAAGAATATTATCTTGCCGATTTAATCGGTTTGAAGGTATGTCTTAAAACTCCGGAGCATGTTATAGGTAAGGTGGCAGGTTTCAGTAATTTCGGGGCCGGCGATATTATTGAGCTTAAACTCAATGATCGCAAAGATACGGAAATGTTGCCGTTTACCAAGGCTTATGTGCCGGTGATTGATATTGAAAACGGTTACATTGTTGTTTCTTCGGAAACTATGAAATTTGCCGAAGATGATGAGGTTGAAGATGGCATTTAAGGCGACAATATTGACGATTTTTCCTGAGATTTTCCCGGGGTTTTTGGGAACTTCTCTGACCGGAAAAGCCTTAAACGAAGGCTTGTGGGAGTGTGAAACCGTCAATATTCGTGATTATGCATTTGATAAGCATGGTTCGGTTGACGATACACCTTGCGGTGGCGGCGCCGGAATGATAATGCGTCCCGATGTTTTGGGTAACGCGATTGAGCATAATTACTCCTCAGGCAGAATAATATATATGAGCCCCAAAGGCAAACCGCTGACTCAGGCAAAAGTTCGCGAACTCAGCCGCGAGAATGATTTAACGATTATTTGCGGCCGTTTTGAAGGAATTGATGAACGTGTTATTGAAGAATACGGTATCGAGGAAATCAGTATAGGCGATTATATCTTAACCGGCGGTGAGCAAGCGGCGATGATTATGTTGGATGCAATAGTCAGATTGCTTCCGGGAGTTTTGGGAAATTCGGCATCAACCGAAAACGAAAGTTTTGAAGGCAATTTGCTGGAATATCCTCAATATACCCGTCCGATAGAATGGAAAGGTCGTAAAGTTCCGGAAATTCTGATGAGCGGACATCATGAAAATGTGGCAAAGTGGCAAAAAGAGCAGGCTCTTCAAATAACAAAAGAACGACGCCCCGATTTGTTGGAAAAAACTCTTGATTCTGAATAAATTGTGGTGTATAGGAATAACAAATTAATTAAAAAGGTTAAAAAAATGAACATTATTGAAAATATTGAAAAAGAGCAGATTGAAAAGCTTATGGAAGGCAAAAATATGCCGACATTTAAGCCGGGAGATACTTTGCGCGTTCATACCAAAGTTAAAGAAGGCGACAGAGAACGTATTCAGGTTTATGAAGGTGTTTGTATTGCTCGTAAAAACGATGGCTTAAATTCTTCGTTTACGGTTCGTAAAATTTCGTTCGGTGAAGGTGTTGAACGTGTTTTCCCGCTTTATTCTCCGAATGTTGCCAAGATAGAAGTTTCCCGTGTCGGTAAAGTACGTCGTGCGAAGCTGTATTTCTTGAGAGCATTACGCGGTCGTTCAGCCCGTATTGCCGATGATTTGTCAGTATCGGTAAAAGATGCCAATGCCGGCAAATAATCTGCTGATCAGATTTATAAAAAATCCCCGCATTTCAGCGGGGATTTTTTTGTGCTTAAGCGCTTTTTTGCCAACCGCGCAAAATATAATCGCTGAGTTTTTCGCTGAAAAACGAACTGTCGGTAATAGCCTCACCTTCGGCAATTTTTGCCTGGTCAAGCAAAAGCTTGGATACTTCCTCGACTGTTTGTTTTTGCGTTTCATCAAACATGCTGTCAGCCAACTTTATAATCAGCGGATGGTAAGGATTTATCTCCAAAATTCGTGAACTGGCAAAAGCGGTTTGTTGCTGATGATTACGCATCAAACGTTCCAAGTGAATACTCATTTGTCCGTTTTCCACCGTCAAACTGACAGGACTGTTGGTAAGTTTTTCGGTGGTTACAACCTTGCTGACTTCATTTTTGAACAGTTCGCTCATAAAGTCCGTAAGTTTTTTAAGACTTCCTTCATCGGCTCGAGGCGTATCACGTTCCATTTTTAAGTCAATATCAGCCTGTGAAATGTGTTTGAGCGGATATCCTTTGTAATTGGTAAGGGTTTGAACCCAAAATTCATCAATCGGGTCAATGAGCAGCAAAACTTCAATATTTTTAGCCTTAAAAGCCTCAAGTTGGGGATTGTTGCGCAGAGTAGGGACATCATCACCCGTAATGTAATAAATATTGGTTTGTCCTTCTTTGACTCGGGAAATGTATTCATCTAACGAAGTCAGACGCTCATTATCGTTTGTGGAATAAAAGCGGGATAAAGAGGCAACTTCTTCACGATTTGCTATATCTTCATAAATTCCTTCTTTGAAAGCAATACCGAAGATTTTCCAAAACTTCATATAATCATCGTAATCTTCGGAACGTTTTTTAAGTTCTTTCAGAATTCTGCCGACCGTGCCGTTTTTTATTTTGGCAATGAGGGCATTTTGCTGCAACATTTCACGGGAAATATTCAACGGCAAATCGGCACTGTCGATAATACCTTTTACAAAACGCAAATAAGCCGGCATCAAATCTTCGACTTTATCGGAGATAAATACACGGTTTACATAAAGTTTTAAACTTTGCTGCCTATCCGGCTGAAACAGATCATAAGGCGCTTCGGATGGGATATAAAGTAATCCGGTATATTCTATACTGCCCTCGGCTTTGAAATGTAGTCTGAGCCATGGGGTATCAAAATTGCGGGAAATATGGTGATAGAACTCGTTATATTGTTCTTCGGTAATATCAGCCTTATTTTGCGTCCACAGTGCTGAACCGGTATTAACTGTTTCTTCGCCGGCTTTTCCCAAATCTAAAACGATAGGATAATTAATATGGTCGGAATAAGTGCGGATAATATGACGCAAATAGACGGTGTCGGTATAATCTTTGGCATCATCTTTCAAATAAAGTTTGATATCGGTACCGATTTTTTCGCGTTGAGCTTCGGTTATTTCAAAACCGTCCGTGCCGTTTGAAACCCAGCGATAAGCCTGTTCTTCGCCGGCACGTCTGGTTGTTACTTCAACTTTATGCGCCACCATAAAGGCCGAATAGAAACCGACGCCGAACTTGCCGATTAAATCGACTACCGAACCGTTATCTTTGGCATTTTTCACAAATTCTTCGGTTCCGGATTTGGCAATAGTGCCGAGATGATGAATCAAATCGTCTTTATCCATACCGATACCGTTATCGCTTACGGTTAAGGTATTTTCTTCGGCATTCGGAGTAATGGTTATCTTAAATTCACCGTTGTTTTTTGCAATTCCCGGATTAGTCAGGGAATAATAACGAAGCTTATCGCAAGCATCACTGGCATTTGAAATCAGTTCTCTTAAAAAAATGTATTTTTCGGAATACAGGGAGTTAATAACAATATCCAGCAGTTTACTTACTTCTGTTTTGAATTTTTGTTTGCTCATATCTTTTTCTCCATAAATCAACTACTACATATATGGGATTATTTTTTGCCGTTCGCAAGATAGAGAATAAAATTTTACGATTATTTTTTTACCATAGTGCAATTATTCATTATAAAAGTCATTTCCTCGCTGTAATCCGGGCGTTGAACAGCCGAGAAATCCAAGCCTTCTTCTTCCGGTACGACTTGATTTTGCAAAATATCGGTATATTCGGCAATCTGCTCTTCAGTAAAAGAGCAGGAAAAATTAAATTCTATCCTGATTATTTTTTTGAGTTCTTTGACATCTTTACTGTTGAGAATTCTCATCAATTCCTTAGTTTCCGGATTGGCGCGAATTACCTGAAAATCATATAGGCACAGTTCATCTTCTTTTTTTACAATTTGGCGGGTGATTTGCAAATTAGGAAGAATTTGGACACTTTCAGCGGCAGAACAGGTAGTTAAATTGCGCCGGATTGTTTTGGTCGGATCCATTTCACTGCGAATAACCCGGCAAAGCTTGCGGTCGGTCATAATTTGCAGGGCGGCCTGATAATCTTTATCATTTGCAATTTGTTTATCATCAAATCGGGGTGAATAATGACGTTCCTGATATTTGCGCAAATGTGAGGAATAGTCGCTTGCTTGCTGAGGGGATAATTCGCAGGTTTGAGTAATTATTACATCGGTGTTGCTTTCTCCCCGAACCGTTATTCGGCAAATTCCGTCTTTCAATCCTTCAACCATGTAAGCGGTTTTTACTTTAACGCCGTCCAGCTCGGAAGCCTGTTCGTCGGCATAAACTCGGCATTCCGCCAAATTTCGCAAAAAATCGTCTGACAAATGCAAGGGCTCAAAATTTACCGACATATTGAGAATTTGTGCCTGAGCACTATGAAAACAAAAAGACGCAAATAGAATAAAAAACAGCTTTTTCATGTTTTATCCCTATGGTAAATCAGGAAAAACGGCTTCACAATGTTCTTGTAAAAAGTTCATTTCCATTTGCGGATTCATATTTTCCAGACCTTTCTGCATATCATCAAGACTATCTATGGCCGGCACAACTTGAGCCTCTAATATGTTGATATAAGTGGTAATATCGGAAGGTGAAAACTCACATTTAATATCATAATAGCGATCCGACATTTCCTCCAACATGTCTTTGAGTTGTTCGACCAATTCACCGGAAATTGAACTTAAGTCAGGTTTTTTTTGTAAAATATGAATATTAAACAGACATTTATCGCCGTTTCGGCCGATAATTTCTCTGGTAAGTTCTGTCGGGCCTAATTTTTGTGTTTCAGAGAATTTTTCACAATCACGCAGTTTTTCTCTGACATTTTTGGTCATATCAAAGGCATCTCGATGAATGCTGCATATTTCTTCATCCATCATAATGGACATAACGGTTTGATTATCTTCGTTTTGCATCATCTCGGAAAGATTTTCCAGTGTATAGTTTTTATTTTTTAACACATTAAGCATCGCCGGAATAAATTGCTTGAGAGTTTCTTTGGAAAAACTGCAAATTTGATAAGCACTGATGTTCATTTCTCCGGCATCGCTGTCAATGCGCACTTCGCAATTGCCGTTATCTTGCAAACCGATAATTTTGTAGGTTACCGCGGTTTCAACATTTGCCAAACCGGAGGATTTGCTTTCTTCATAAGGTGAGCAAGCGGCAAGATTTTTCAAAAATTCTTCGGACATTTGCATTGAAGTTACATAGTTGCTGACATCAAGCATTTGCGCCGAAGCTTTAAAAGTAAATAAAAAAGCAAAAGATAACAAAAGATATTTTTTCATGGCTAATCACTTTCTTTTATACGTTGAATGTTTGCTCCGACGGAGCGGAATTTTTCTTCAATTTTTTCATAACCGCGGTCAAGATGGTAAACACGATTGACAACGGTTTCGCCTTCGGCTACCAAACCCGCCAATATTAGGGCAAAAGAAGCTCTCAAATCTGTTGACATAACCGGCGCACCGGAAAGCTTGTCAACCCCGCGAACAATGGCGGAAGCATGGCCGTGAACATTGATGTTTGCGCCCATACGCATCAATTCCGGAACATGCATGAAGCGATTTTCCCAAATGCTTTCCGTAACCATTGATGCTCCTTGAGAAACACACATCAAAGCCATAAATTGCGCTTGCAAGTCGGTAGGAAAGCCGGGATAATAATCGGTATAAATATCCTGACCGATTAAAGTCCGGTTTTGAGCGTCAACAATAATGCTGTTGGGAGTTGTTTCTATGCTTACGCCCATATTGCGAAGAATATCCAAAGGATTATGCAAATGTTCCGGGTTGGCATTTATCAATTCAAGCCGTCCTTTGGTTATGGCTGCGGCTACCGCATAGGAACCGGCCTCAATGCGGTCATTAATAATTTTGTGCGTTACTCCGTGCAATTTTTCTACTCCATGGATGGTCAGGGTAGAGGTTCCCGCACCTTCAATCTCTGCTCCCATGGCATTCAATATATCAATTAAATCGGAAATTTCCGGTTCTTTGGCGGCATTTTCTATAACGGTTGTACCTTCGGCCAAAGAGGCGGCCATCAAAATATTGCAAGTTGCTCCGACCGAAGCAGAATGGAAAGAAATTTGTGCTCCTTTTAAGCGTTCGTCAATATCGGCAATTACATAACCGTTTTTTATTTCAATTTTTGCTCCCATTTGTTCTAACGAGGTCAGATGAATATCCATAGGTCTGGCACCGATGGCGCAACCACCCGGCAGTGAGAGTTCAACATGACGATATTTTGCCAACAGCGGACCTAAAACATAATAAGAAGCACGCATTTTGCGTACATAATCATACGGAGCAATCAAGGAGGTCGGTTGCGGAGTATGATAGGTTATGGTTTGGGTTAAATGCCCGTTAAGTTCTTCTTCTTTAATGTCAATTTTCGTCCCGATTTGCAAAAGTAAGTTGTTTAAAGAGGTTATATCGGAAAGAAAAGGAATATTTTGAATAGTTACCGGCTCGTCGGTAAGCAAGCTTGCACAAATAATCGGTAAGGCGGTGTTTTTTGCTCCGCTGACATATATTTTTCCGAAAAGCGGATTACCGCCGATTATTTTAATCTTGTCCATCTATATTTTCCTTTTTTTGTTTTTTACGCTCGATTTTCTGCTGTTGTTTTTTGCGCTTGGCAATATTTTTTTGCAAAGCTTTTGCCTCTTTTTCAAAGCGAATTTGTTGCGATGTTTTTTGGTTTTGCATGTTAAAACTCCTTAGCATTTCAATACGCTGATTATAGTAGGGCATAACCGATAGTGCAAGCAATAAAGAAATTTGTAAACAGAATTAAAGATTGTTCATAAGCCTTTTAAATCTTGAAAAAAATAAAAAAAAGGATAACATTCTCAGTGAAAGTTCAAATAACAAAGGAGTAAAGGATTATGAAAAAGTTATTGTTGTTGATTTGCGGAGTTATGATTTTGGGTACTTATTCCGTCAGAGCAGAAGATACGGTAGAAACAACAAAAGTTGAGAAAACTGTTGATACAAAGAATTTTGAAAATATTTGGAAAAAGGCTGTAATAAAAAGAGAAGACATGCTTGAAAAAAGAGCTGAAAGGCTTAAAGTTCGCAGAGCCGAAAAATTGAAAGATATTGAAGACAGAAGAAAAGTCATAGAGGAAAGAAAAGAGTCCGGTGAAGAAGTAGATATGTCAGAGTTGGAAGATGAACTTAAAGCTCTTGATCTTGAAAAAGCCAATATGGAAAAACGCATAGATGAAGAGGAAAAAAGAATTCAAGAAGAAATGCAAAGATTATCTGAAAATAAGAAATAAGCCGATTTGTAAATCTGAAACAGGTCTCTTAAGAGGCCTGTTTTTTTGTGAAAGATAAATAGGTTTAAACAAAAACAAAAAAAAATAAAAAAAGTTCTTGCATTTTATTTTTTATATGCTATTAAATAACTCGTTCGCAAGTTAATGCGGGTATAGCTCAGGGGTAGAGCGCAACCTTGCCAAGGTTGATGTCGTGGGTCCGAATCCCATTGCCCGCTCCAATTTGAAAGCCTTGATTTTCAAGGCTTTTTTGCTTTTAAAGACTGAAAAGTTTAGTCCGCTCCAA
>JAGDBT010000099.1 GCA_017958895.1 Alphaproteobacteria bacterium
ACCCACATATAATTTATATAGCAAAGGAGAACTATTATGACAAATCAAGAGAAAAAAGACTATATTGCAAGACAAAAAACAGGAATCGGACACGATGCCGGAAAAAGGTTAATCCGCAACTTTTTGCTTGCAACCACTGTAATTATTTCCGGAGGCTCGCAAAGCAAGGCTCAGGAAATTGAATCCGAAAAAGATTCTACTGAAATTACAGCTAAGCCGAAACAACCGTTAAAGGCCGGTGTTTCCTATGTTATCAACAACATGACCGACCTTAATACACAAACTTATGATGAAACCGTTCAAAATGCCGACGGAACGCTGAGTCACGGTCAGGGGACCACAGCTAATGCTTATAACCGCGGCATGGTCGCTTTGGGCGCTTCTTTAGAAAAAGACGGATTCTACGGCAAACTTGACGGTTCTCATTTACTTATAGGCAATCATCAGGGCGGAACTTTTCTTAATGCCGACCAAAACACCATGAACATTGTCAACAATAAATTAATCGCCGAATTGGGCAAAAACTTTCCGAACGGTTCTTCTCTATATATAAGAACAGGTCGCATGCCTTCCGAATTTGCCGAAAACTTTGCCAACGGAGTGGCTGCTCACAATTCTCTCGTAGATCAGCAAATTCTTTCCACCAATGCCAATCCTTCCGTTATCAGCGTTATAGGTTTTAAAACTCCGCAAGGCACCGAAGTAATTATCGGCTTTATGGAAAGCCGAGGCAAAGATTTGGTTTTATATACCACCAATGATTTTTACGCCAAAATCGTTACCGACATTGTGAAAAAAGAAAATTTAAAAGTAACGATTGCCGCCGCCGCTCGGGTTGGCGAAACCGACAATGTCTTCTCTAATATTACCCTTAAAACCCCTAAATCAGGAGCAACCGTCGGTGTTAATGCTCAAAAGAATAATGCAAATATTTGGGGCTCTATGCACACTCAACTTAATGATGACCTCAGAATATTCCTGACTGCTTATCACAACAATCAGGGCGACGGTGCATTTTTGGGCGTTGATGTTAATGATTTGCAAGTCTATGCCGGTGTATCAAAACCGAACCCTGCCGACAGTAAATTATCTTTCAAGATAGGGGTGTCTAAAGTTATAAGCACCGCCGGCAAAAAGACTTTTACCGGCAAATCCAAAGCCGGCAACAAAAGCCACCACAACACCAGACAAAATCAAAACAGAAACTGATGTCGGCTTTACCAAAACTCCAAAGGAGAGGTTCGCCTCTCCTTTTTTATTCGGCCTCACGACAATTACTGAAAATATCCAAATTCTTATTATATTCTTTGGTTTTTATACCCGCCAATCCCAACAAAGAATGGAACAAATAATCGTGAGATATATGGCGCTCGGCTTGCTCTTTTAAGCACTCTGTTTTATAATTCATACTCTGAAGCGTTGTATCGGGGATATATATCAAAAACGGCACTTCTTTTTGATAGCTCGGAGCCTCATCATAAGGTGCGGAATGCAAATAAATTCCGTCTTCTCCCAAAGATTCTCCGTGATCGGATGTATAGAACACCGCAATATTATACTTATCTTCCACTGCTTTAAGCTTTTCAAACAACTCTGCCAACAGATAACTCGAATAAACAATGCTGTTATCATAAGAATTTACAAGCTCGCCGGGCGGACAATCTTTCGGAATATTGTTGTGACAGGCCGGCTTATAAAATTCAAACTCTTCCGGATAACGTTTGCTGTAATCAGGACCATGGCTTCCACCTTGATGTAAAACTATAACTGCATCATGTATATTATTGAATTTTTGTGGAAAATCTTCTTGTATTTTATCATCCAAACAGCTTAATCCGTCACAAAATACTTGCGTTTCAACCCTCTTACAAACGTTTTTGCAACTTGAATTATTTTCGCGCCACAAAACGTTATAACCGTTATGATTAAATATATCCAAAACATTTTCCCGGTACTGCTCTTCCCTTTTGTTAAAGTCTTCTCTGCCGCGTGCCGAAAACAAACAAGGAACCGAAATAGAGGTTGCCGTACCGCAAGCCTCGGTATTTTTGAAATAAAACAAATTATCCGCAAACGGTTGCAAAAAGTCATTTGTCCCCCGACCATAACCGTTTAACGAAAAATTCGCCGCTCTGGCCGTTTCTCCGACAATCACGACAAACAGATTTTTCTTTCCGTCGTTTTGCCAATATCTGTTCAAAATTCCGACCGAATCAATTTTCTCCACTCTTTTGCCGGAATAAAGAGATTTTATAACCGCGGTATCCGCCAGCGCATAGTTAATCGGCATAGCCTTATACAGCACGGTTTTATTTTCTTTAAGACGTTTTATATCCAAATCACCCCTAAAATAAGCCGCTAACAGCAAAATTATTAAAAATCCGCCTACTACCGCCAAACCTTGAGCATATCTTTTGCCGTAGTTTGCACGAAATATTTCCGTTTTCCACAAAATCAGACAAGGAATTATTCCCCAAACCACAACATACATCCAAAATTTCAGGCTCAATAATTCTTTGATTTCCCCTATATCCGTTTCTAAAACATTGAGCATCATAACACTGTCTATCATAACGTTATAAGTGTTCATAAAATAGAAAGTCACGGCATTTCCGATTAAAATAAGCCCAATCAGAGGCTTTACCAACCATCTGAAAATAAAAAACAAACAAATAACAAAGGCACATACCGAAGAAATAACTAACGACCAAAAGCTAAAATTGCAGGCAATCAGATTAAGCCCTGCCAAATAAAGCGGAAACACCAAAATTATCCTGAATATGCCTGTTTTGAACAACTTATCTTCCATAAAGTTAATTCTCCTTTGTAGCTTCTCTCAAGTACATCTTAGAGGCATTTATTTTTTTTACAAACCTTTTTTGCAAAATATTCTCGTCATTCTCACTTTTTTTGTTGATTTATCCTTATTGTACTTCTATATTATTGGCAATAAAAGAGGGATAAAATGAAAAAAC
>JAGDBT010000100.1 GCA_017958895.1 Alphaproteobacteria bacterium
ACTGTTTTTAAATTGGAAAACGATGTATTTAAAATCATAGAGGCAATTGAAAGCCACTTAAAAGGCAATAATATCGAAGAACGGTTGCGTGATGGTTTTCAGGTAGTTATATCCGGGCCGACCAATGCCGGAAAGTCCAGTTTGATAAATGCTTTGGTTAAAAGAAATGTGGCTATAGTTTCGGATATAGCCGGTACAACTCGCGATGTGATAGATGCCTATGTTGATATAAAAGGTTTTCCGGTGGTTTTTTCGGATACGGCAGGCCTGAGAGAAACGACGGATGAAATAGAAAGAATAGGTGTGAATTTAGCTAAAAATAAGATATCCGAGGCAGATTTTAATATCTTTATTTTTGATGCCGAAACGGATAGTCCTGATATTTTTGCGCAATATACCAAAGATATGAAAAACTATGTTATTGTTGCCAATAAGGCCGATAAATTAGATGCCGCTCGTCGTGAGGAATTGCAAAAAAATGGTTGTCTGATGATTTCCGCAAAATACAGTGAAAATTTAGAGCAAATAACCGAGGTGCTTTATAAGCATTTTAATGATGTATATTCAGTGAGTTCGGCACATTTGATTACTCGTCAACGCTATAAAGAAGCGCTGAAAGCATGCTTGGAACATTTACGACGTTTTAACTTGCAAAAAGAGATTGAATTGGCTGCAGAAGATTTGCGTCTGGCTTGTCGGGAAATCGGTAAAATCACAGGCAGAATTGAGGTTTCGGAAATTCTCGATAAAATATTCAGCAGTTTTTGTATCGGAAAATAACAGTGTATTTAAATTACTGTTAAATCAAACGGTTGCGAAATATTCTTGAATCATTAAATTAAAACGCTGTATTTAAAGAAATGCGGCGCTTTTTTGTTTGCAAAATTTTTGAAGATGTGTTTTATATGATAAAAAATTAAGACAAAGAAAATGAAAGAATATGATGTTATAGTTGTCGGCGGAGGACACGCCGGATGTGAAGCCTGCGCGGCAGCGGCGCGTTGCGGGGCAGAAACTCTTTTGGTTACGCATAAAATATCCACTATCGGCGAAATGTCTTGCAATCCGGCTATCGGCGGACTGGG
Source organism: Alphaproteobacteria bacterium (assembly GCA_017958895.1). Lineage (GTDB taxonomy): Bacteria > Pseudomonadota > Alphaproteobacteria > RF32 > CAG-239 > RUG410. The sequence continues at coordinate 1,086 of JAGDBT010000100.1, forward strand.
AAAAGGGCATTTGGTCAGAGAAATTGATGCGCTTGACGGCTTGATGGCTCGGGTTATAGACAAGGCCGGAATTCAGTTTCGTATGCTCAATCTTTCTAAAGGGCCGGCAGTGCGCGGACCTCGGGCTCAGGCAGATCGCGATTTGTATCGCAAATATATGCTGGAAGCCTTAAGAAACACTCCTCATCTTGATATTAAAGAAGCAGCGGCCGAGGGATTGGCTTTTGTAGATGATAAAGTAAGCGGTGTTGTGCTTTCTGACGGCAAAACCGTAAATTGTAAGGCACTTGTTTTGACTACCGGTACTTTTTTGAACGGAATCATGTTCACCGGGCACAATACAACCGAAGGGGGAAGGGTAGGCGACATCTCTTGCCATGGTATAACATCGTATTTAAAACAAAAAGGCTTGCTTTTGGGGCGCCTGAAAACCGGTACGCCGGCAAGGCTGAACGGTGATACCATAAATTGGAAAATATTGGATAGCCAGTGCGGTGATGATAATCCGCAACCTTTTTCGTTTTTAACCGAAAAAATCACTAATCGTCAGATAGAATGCGGCATAACCAACACCAATGAAGAAACCCATAAAATTATCCGCGATAATTTTTCTAAATGCGCCTTATTTTCAGGCTTGATTACGGGACGCGGACCACGTTATTGTCCGAGTATTGAAGATAAATTGGTGCGCTTTGCCGACCGAACTTCGCACCAGATATTTTTGGAGCCGGAAGGATATAATACGAATGTTGTTTATCCTAACGGTATATCAACCTCGTTGCCGGCAGATGTGCAGGATGCCTTTATCCACACAATGAAAGGCTTGGAAAATGTTGAAATTCTGCGTTATGCCTACGCAATTGAATATGATTATGTTTGCCCGCAGGAATTAGACCATTGCTTGCAGGTTAAAAAGGTGCCGGGACTATTTTTGGCCGGACAAATAAACGGCACGACCGGCTATGAAGAAGCAGGAGCTCAAGGATTGATTGCGGGTGTAAATGCCGCACATTTGGCGCTGAAAACCGGTAAAGAACTTTATATTGACCGCAGCCAGGGCTATATAGGAGTTATGATTGATGACCTTATAACCAAGGGAGTTGATGAGCCGTATCGTATGTTTACTTCTCGCTCGGAATACAGATTGCTTTTGCGTGCCGACAATGCGGATGCCAGATTAACCGAGTTGGGTTATGAAAGCGGTTGTGTGGGCGAAGAACGTTATCAAAAATACCTTTCCAAAAAGGCGGAGATTGCTAAATTTAATCAATATTGTTGCGAAAAAACAATAAGTTATGCAAAAATTGAAGAAGAGGGGATTAGCGTTAAGCATGACGGAAAAAAATCGTTAAAAGATGTGATGAGCTACCCGCATGTTTCACGTGAAACAATTGAAAAAATAGATTCGGAAGTCAAAAATATAAGCGATACGATTTATGAGCAGGTTGAAATTGAGGCCAAGTATTCCGGTTATTTGAAGAGGGAATATGAAGATATTGCTGTTTTTAAGAGAGATGAGAATCTGAAAATCCGTGAAGATATCGATTATAGCAAAATCGGCGGTTTATCTACGGAAATGATACATCGCTTCACTACCGTAAAGCCAAAAACCATTGGCGAAGCTTCGCGCATAACCGGTGTAACTCCGGCAGCGGTAACGGCTTTGTTGGGATACATTAAAAATGGCTGAGATCCAAACATTTTCATATCATACGCATACAAATTTTTCCGATGGTTCGTGTTCGTTGCGAGAAATGGTGCGACAAGCCAAAAAAATCGGTTTTACGGAAATGGGCGTAAGCGATCATTTGATTGTTCATAAGAATATGAAAAAAGATGATTGCTGGGAATATTTGAAAAATATGGAAATATCATACGTTTATAACGATGATTTTAAGGGAGTTCTTGATCTGTTCAAACGTCATTGTGAGGAAATTCGTAAAGTTTCTAAAGAAGAAAATTTTAAGCTTTATACGGGCTTTGAAGTTGATTATTTCCCGTATGACGGTTGGGAAGAAGAATTTAAGTGGTTTATAGCGCAACTGGATGTCGATTATTTGCACACCGGAAATCATTTTTTTTGCGACGAAAGTTTTGAACATACAATCAATATGTCTTTTTTCAAAAAAATATGCACGGATAAGGGATTATATAGAGAATATATGAGCCGGCATTTCAAGACTCTGCAAAAGGCCGTGGAATCAAAGCTGTTTACCTTTTTGGCACATATTGATTATGTTCGCAGTTTAGGAAAAGAAATCTATGACGAAGCCGATTTCGGAGCTGAAAAAAAGCAAATAATCGCGGCTTTGGAAAAAACGGGGACTGCTTTGGAATTAAGCACCAAAGGTTTGCGTAAGGTCGGCGATTTTTACGGCGGCGGAGAGATATTGCGAGAAGCGGCAGAAAAGAATATTGCGGTTATTATCAGTGATGATGCGCACCGTTGCGAAGAATTGGGCGCGGGATTTGAAATAGCTGAAGATGAACTCAAAAAATACGGTATTTCAAAGCGCTTAAAATTTTAGTTTAATAACCTTCATATTTTATTGCAAAAATAAACGAATCTATCATACTCTTCTCTAAGAGGAGTTGTTATGATTGTTGCTGAAGAATTACAAAAATATGATGTTTCACGTGAAACAATGCAAAAATTGCAAGATTTTGTTTCAATCCTGACGGATTGGAATGAAAAAATGAATCTGGTAAGCAAGAATTCACTCTCTGAGGTTTGGGCGCGTCATGTTTTTGACTCTTTGCAACTGGTGAAATATTTACCTGAAAAAATAGAAAAACTGGTCGATATCGGCAGCGGTGCGGGATTTCCGGGGGTGGTGCTGGCTGTGTATTTGGCGGAAAAAAGTCCGGAAACCAAGGTAATTTTAGTGGAAAGCATTACCAAAAAAGCAAATTATTTGCTGAGTGTTTGTTCGGAGCTGGGGCTCAAGAATGTTAAGGTCATCAATAATCGTATCGAAAATGAAAAGTTTGATGGTGTTGATGTTATAACGGCTCGTGCGGTAGCATCGCTGAAAATTTTGTGCGAATATGCTTATAAAACAGGCTTAAATAGGACTAACTTGTTGTTTCTTAAAGGAAAATCTTATAAAGAAGAATTAGAAGAGGCCGCTAAATTTTGGTCTTTTAAGCAGGATATTTATCAAAATAATTACAGCGATGACGGAGTAATCTTAAAATTAGCCGATTTGAGGAAAAGAAAATGAAAATAATTTCGGTGGCAAACAGAAAGGGTGGAGTAGGGAAAACCACAACGGCAATTAATATTGCCACGGCTCTTTCGGCAATAGAAAAAAAGGTTTTGGTTATTGATTTTGATCCGCAAGGTAATGCCACAACCTCGTTAGGCATAACAAAAGCCAAAAATCAACCGTCTTCTTACGATGTATTAATCGGCAGATGCGGCGCCGAAAGGGCGGTTATCGGTACCGATATTCCGCGTTTTGATGTGATTCCGTCTTCTCCGGATTTGGCGGCGGCGGAAATAGAACTGGTCGATTTGCATAATCGGGAATTTGTGCTCAAAAGTGCATTGAGCCGGTTAAATGATGTTTACGATTATGTTTTAATAGATTGCCCTCCTTCACTCAATTTAATAACCATCAATGCACTGGTTTCTTCAAAATCGGTGTTGGTGCCTTTACAATGCGAATTTTTGGCCTTGGAAGGTTTGGCCGATTTAATGAAAAATATAAACGCCATAAAACGCAATTTTAACTCGGAGTTATGTTTGCAAGGTATTGTTTTAACGATGTTTAGTCGGCAAAACAATTTAAGCAAAATGATAGAGGCAGATGTGCGCAAATACTTTGGAGACAAGGTTTATGAAACGGTAATTCCGCGCTGTGTACGTATTGCGGAAGCACCATCGTTCGGTAAACCGATTCTTTTATATGATTTTAAGTGCAGCGGTGCTCAGGCGTATGTGCAGTTGGCTAAAGAGTTTTTGAAAAGAGAAAAGGAGTTGTAAATGAACGCAAATAACAAAAAATCCGGCTTAGGACGCGGTTTGGAGGCCTTTCTGGGCGACGAAGAATTTAATTTGGACGATGCAAAAGATGTCGAGAGTTTTGTTCATAACACTGTATTTAAAGATGAAAAGCCAAACGAAGTTTCTTTGGAAGATATTAAGCCGTGCACTTTTCAGCCAAGAACAGAGTTCAATGCCGAATCTTTGCA
>JAGDBT010000002.1 GCA_017958895.1 Alphaproteobacteria bacterium
AACCTTTCCGCCACCGAAACTTTTTGTATCTATCGCGTCAACATTTTCCAAAGCGGCAAAAGTTTTGCTTTTTTCCAACCAGTCTTTCATGTTTTGATATATATACACGCAATTAACCGAATTCACCGCCGGTGCTTTTTCGGCCGAATAACTGTTTCTTTCCATATTGGCAATAAACATCACGCTTTTTTCAATGGCCTTATCAAAAACATCCGATTGCTTGTCATTATATATTGCAAAACTTTCTTCATCACCGCTTTTCTGATTTTTAATTATGACCTTCAAATCGCCGTTATTCAAAACTTCCGCTTCCGCCAGATAAATTTTATCCGAACCGTTGATTGACACGACTTCTTTAAGCAATTTGGAATCCATAAACAGTGCACTTTCGCCGTCAAGCTCTTTTATATTTCTGAAATGCTCACCTATTGCATACATTTGTAGAGCTCCGAAACGTATCAAACCCTTAGACAACCAGTGCTGGCGCCATAAATTTTCTTTGCCCCAGAGTAAAGGTTTTTGGCGAGGATTTATCTTAAATACCGGAATAATTAACAGTTCTTCTTTTTTTACGGTTATCATCTCATTTTCCATCAGATAATTCTTCAACAAATCATCTTTTATTTCAACCGTTAAATCCGCAATATATTTGGTCCCGCCGGCTTTTTCGTTATCCACTCCCACCGAGTTGATAAATCGCAATATTTCCGCATCGGAAAGCTCTGCCAATTTTTCCAAATTCTTATCATCAGTCAAATTTTTGGCCGCCTCCAAAAAAGCCTTGCGCTGTGCCTCAGACATTGCCGCTTCTTTGGCTTTTACCGAATCTTCCGCTTCAACATCAACCGCGACCGTAACCGTATAATCGGCTTGTGCCTTCATCGAAAAAGCCAAAAGAAACCCTAAAATCACAAAACTGAAAAATCTCATAAAAAGCCCTTTCTCTTTTATTATTTCGAACATATTACAATTTATCCCGAAAAGCAAAACTTTTTTATTTTCGGCGGTTTTATTGTGTAATAATCCACTTTTTTATGGACTTTTTCGCTAAAGGGTTGTTTATTATGAATAACTTAATTCGGGGATAAAAAAATGATACAAAGCAAATATATAAAAAGTCTGTTGGCGAAAACCGCCCAAGACATCAAAACCATTGTTCTGCCGGAAGGCGAAGATGAAAGAGTTTTAACCGCTGCCCACATAATCAGCGAAGAAAAAGCTGCCAAAACCGTAATTCTCGGTGATGTGGAAAAAATGACCGCTTTTTTTGCACAAAAAGGTTGGGCTACCGACGGCATAGAATTTATTAAGCCGGAGAATTCTCCTCGTCTTGCCGAATATACCGAACTGCTCTATGATTTGCGCAAAGAAAAAGGCTTAACTCACGAAGAAGCCGAGAGTTTGGCTAAAAATTACAATTATTTCGGTACTTTGATGATTAAATCCGGTCATGCCGACGGCATGGTTTCCGGTGCCAATCACTCCACTGCCGATACCATTCGTCCGGCTCTGCAAATAATAAAATCCGCCAAAAAAGGACGCAGCGTTTCATCATTTTTCATTATGCTTTCCAATGATGTGCCTTATATTTTCTCGGATTGCGGCGTTATTATAAACCCGACCGACAGAGAACTGGCCGATATTGCTATTGATGCCGCGCAAACTGCCATTAAGTTCGGAATTGAACCTAATGTGGCCATGTTATCGTTCTCCACCAAAGGTTCCGGCAAAGGCGACGAAGTAGAAAAAGTTAAGCGCGCCACCGCCTTGGCTATGGAAGATTTATTAACCGATGAATATAAAAATTTAGGCATAAAATTAGATGGTGAATTACAAGCCGATGCCGCTTTAGACGGTGTTGTAGCCGCCAAAAAAGCACCGCAAAGTTCGGTTGCCGGAAAAGCCCGCGTTTTGATTTTCCCGAACTTAGAAGCCGGTAACATCTGCTACAAAATGTTGCAAAGACTCGGCGGCTGCGAAGCTTACGGACCTATTATGCAAGGCTTAAATGCTCCGGTCAATGATTTATCGCGCGGCTGTTTTGCCGAAGATATTGTCGGCGCTATCGCCATAACTTGTTTACAAGCAACCAAATAAGGATATTTAACATGGAAAAAATTCTCGTTATCAACTGCGGTTCTTCTTCATTAAAATTTCAACTTTATAATGTGGAAGGCGAAAATTATGAAGTAACAGCCAAAGGTATTGCCGAACGCATCGGCCAAGAAGGCTCGGTTATTAAAATCCAATACGGAGATTCGCCTAAACAGCAACATCCGACGGAAATGCCGACCCATTCCGAAGCAATTCGCGGCGTTTTTTCGCTGTTGCTTAACGGAGCGTTGAATTCTATGGATGAACTCAGTGCCGTCGGTCACCGCATTGTTCAGGGCGGCGATATTTTTAAGGAATCCGTGTTGGTAACCGACGAAGTTATTGAACAAATTTCCGCCTTATCCGATTTGGCTCCGTTGCATAATCCGGCACATGTGCTCGGTCTTAAAGCGGTAAAAGAAGTTTTGCCGAATGTTCCTCAGGTAGTGGTATTTGACACCTCATTCCATCAGACAATGGAACCGGAATCTTATTTATATCCGTTGCCGGAAGATCAATATAAGCGCAACAAAATTCGCCGTTACGGTTTTCACGGCACTTCGCATAAATATGTTTCACAGGAATGTGCCAAACTTATCGGCAAGCAAGGCAAAATAATTACCTGCCACTTAGGAAACGGCGCTTCAATTTCCGCCATTGATAACGGCAAATGCGTTGATACCTCAATGGGTTTTACGCCACTGGCCGGAACCATTATGGGCACGCGTTGCGGCGATATTGACCCTTATATTCCGCTTTATATTATGAAAAAAGACGGCAAATCCATTGATGAAGTCAACGATTTGATGAACAAACAAAGCGGTATGCTGGCTTTATGCGGATTTTCCGACAACCGCGATGTTGAAGAAAGAATGCTGGCCGGTGACGAACGTTGCACTTTGGCTACCAAATGTTATGTTCATTCGCTTTTAAGAATAATCGGCGGCTATATCGCTGTTTTGGGCGGTGTTGATGCCATTGTCTTTACAGCCGGTGTTGGCGAAAACGGTTGGGTATTGCGTAAAATGCTTATTGAGCGTTTGGCTTATTTGGGCATAAAACTTGATGAAAAAAACAATCGGGTACGCGGTGAAACCATTATGATTTCCACTCCGGATTCCAAAGTCAAGGTTTATATCATTCCGACCAATGAAGAGTTGATGATTGCCCGTGATACGGTCTGATTAGCCGGTCTTTAATCTTTAATAAACAACCACAAAAAAGAGCTTCCGCAGAAGCTCTTTTTTTTATTCATTTTCCATTGGTTTGCC
>JAGDBT010000101.1 GCA_017958895.1 Alphaproteobacteria bacterium
CATAAGAAATCAGTTAAAAGAGGATGCTGAAGCCAGTCAAATGACATTAGATATAGACCCGTTTACGGGTAGCAAGTAATAGTCGCCCGGTCAGATTGTAGTACGCCCTTTAGGCGTGTGCTGGTAAAGTGAGCCTTATAGTCGTATAAGAAGAACCGCCGGCTGGGCCGGCGGGTTCCTTTTTTTGAATTATAAATCTTATTTATAACGACTTTCCAAATCAACCGGAGCATCTTCGTCCGGCTTTTCTTCAACCTTTTCCGGCTCCGGAGCCGCTTTTTCGGTTTTTGCTTCTTCAGCCTTTTTATTTTTCTTTTCTTCTTTTTCTTTTACGTAATCGCCCATAAATTTGAGAGATTCTTCAACTTCTTCCGGAGTGTTTTCTTCAGCTTCTTTAACGTTTTCCGAAGCTTTTTTCTTTTCTCTTTCCGTTTTAACCTGATTTATTTTTTCTTTTGCCATCTTAGAGCCTTCTTTAGCCGCATCTATACCGGTTTTCAACTTTTCTTCCATTAAAGAACGTAAAGCCGGAAGTTTTTCGGCATAAAAAACAGCCGCAACGATAATAACTACCAGTAACCAACCCCAAAAACCAAACATAATCTTCTCCTTTTTACTGTTTGCGCAACCGGTTCAAAACCTCGGTCGCATCATATTGATAGTCGTAAGATACAATATTTTTTAGTGATTCACAATATTTATTTTTGACCTGTTTATATTGCGAAAAATCGCCGGTTTTATTTATAATGTTCCAGACAGGTTTTAAACGTTCCTCTGCTTCATCGCTTAAGATAATGCCGCTTTCACATAATTCACGATTGGTTTCAAAATCGGCATTACCGAGGCAAATAACATCACATCCGGCAGCAATCGCTTGTTTTGCTCTTTCGGCAATTGTGCCTTTTAAGGCTTTCATAACAATGGCATCTGATACCAAAAGCCCCTTGAAACCGATTTGTTCGCGAATAATATCTTTAATTATTATCGGCGAAAGGGTGGCGGCACGTTCTTTATCTATAGCAGTCAGAACAATGTGTGCGACCATTCCCATCGGAACATCATTAAGTGCTTTGAACGGGGCAAAATCTTTTTGCAACTCTTTCAAATCAGCTTTGATAACCGGTAATTCCAAGTGCGGATCACTTTCGGCGCGTCCGTGCCCCGGCATATGCTTTACGCATGGACAGACACCTTGTTTTATATATTCATCGGTCATGACTTTTGCAAGTTGCGGAATATTATTCGGCAAACAACGTCCGCTTAAGGCTGCGGAAGTTTTTTCGGTCATAATATCCAATACCGGCGCAAAATTAACGTTTATGCCGGATAATTTTAAATCATGACTTATAAGATAGGCGTGCTCAAAAGCCAATTCCTCGGTGGTTAAATTTTGCGGAGCGGTTACGGAGGTAAATTGCGGTTCCGTAAGCCTGCGAACTCGGCCGCCTTCCTGGTCAACGGCAATCAGGACTTCATCGCTTTCAACAGCTTGCCGAATATCGTTTACCAACAAGTTTATTTGCTCCGGGTCTTTTATATTGTCGCAATATTTGGCAAACAAACATACACCTAAAGGGCGATATTTGGCAAACAGGTGTTTTTCCTCATCGCTTAAACGATAGCCCTGACAAGATAAGAAGACGGGCAAAAATTTTTTCATGGTTTAACGTTCCCTGGCAATACAATCTTTAAGACCTTGACTCTTAAGCGAAGTGCAAAAATCCAAAGCATCGGCTTTAGAGGCAAAATTGCCGGCTCTGAGCTTATAGAAAGTTCCGCCCTGGGTGGCAGGGGAAGTTTGAAGTTCGTGTTTGTACGCTTTTAATTGCGGATATTTCGCACACAAGGTGGTCCAAGATTTTTCCACGGCCTCTTTATTTTTGGAGGCCAACAATTGAATTTGCCAGTTGCCGTTTCCGGTATTGGCAGACTTTGGCTCTGAAACGGTTACTTCTTTGTTTTTTTCAAGTTTCGTTTCTATTTTTACTTCTTTCTTCGGCTCTTTGGCGACTATCAAATCCTGCGGTTTTTCCGGTATAACCGAAGGTTTTGCTGCAACTTCTTTGGTAGCAAGGATTTTTTCATCGACAGCCACCTGATTTTCCGCTTCTGCAATTTCTTCCGGAGCAATATCCGGCAATCTCGGCTTTTCCGGTTCAGGCAACAGGTTTTCTACAACCGTATTATCAACATCTTTCTTTTCTACGAGATTATAAACATCTTTATCCTGATTCGGTATATCCATTCCGCCCCGATTTTCCGGTTTTACTTTAACGGCGGTTTGCGGACGGTGGATGGTAGGTATTTCCTGTGAGCCTTTTTCATATTGCGGAGCCAACACAAACCAACCGACAACACCGGCTAAAAATATTCCGGCAAAAGTGCCCAGAAAGTTGTTTCTGGCACGCGCCAACTCGTGACGGCGTTCTTCCATACTGGCTATTTTTTGTTCGGCAACTTTACGTTTGAACTCATCCAAATAATCATCGTTTTTATTGAAAAAATCCTGATACATATCACACCCCGCAATTTAACATGATATAATTGTAACCGCTTATGGTTTAAAATCATTTAACGGATTGACCGTTTTTAATTATTTTTTATTTTTTTTTAGCTATGATGAACGGCAAAGGATTGAAAGATGAAAATTTCAACATTAAACATAAATTCGGTGAATGCCCGCATAAATAACTTGGGAGATTGGCTTAAACGGCATAATCCCGATATACTGTTATTGCAGGAAATAAAATCGGAGTTTAATAATTTTCCGTTCTTTGATTTGCAAATGTTGGGATATGAGGCCAAAATATTGGGACAGAAGAGTTATAACGGTGTGGCGGTTTTAAGCCGGCATCCCTTGGTGGTTAAAGAAGAAAATTTGCCGAATTTTGCCGATGAAAATGCTCGTTATTTGGAATGTGAGGTAAAAATTGCCGCCGAGAAATATATGGTGGCTTCGTTATATTTGCCGAACGGCAATCCGCCGGCGAATAATTTGCAAGATGAAACAAAATTTATTTATAAATTGGGGTGGATGGACGCTTTTCTGCAACATAGCGACAAATTGCTGTCAGAAAAGAAAAATGTAATTTTGGGCGGCGATTTTAATGTTATTCTGACGGCCAAAGATGTTTTTAATCCCGAACAATTTCAAGGGGATGCCTTATATCGTCCGGAAGTGCAAGGCAGGCTGAAATATTTGATTAACAACGGCTATTGCGATACTTATCGAATTTTGCATCCCGAGGATAACGGCTATACATTTTGGGACTATACGGGCGGAGCATTTCAAAATGATTTAGGTTTGCGCATAGATTATATATTGAGTTCTCCGGCCCTGACCGACAGGCTTGTTTCTTGCGAAATTGACCGAGATTTTCGCAGTTGGGATAAATCTTCCGACCACACGATATTAACCGCCGAATTTAAGGATATGTGATGAAAAAACTTTTGGTGCTGATATTGATGATTTTTAATTGTTTTCCGGTTTTTGCGGAAGAAAGAGTGGATAAACATCTGCTCAATGAAATGTTGACAACCCTTAATAATCAATACCTTGAGGAAATAAACAATGTTGAGGTAATCAACGAGGGTATGAAAGCGCTGACAGACCTTGATAATAATTTTACGGTTTCAAAGGGCGGAGATCGTTTTTATATATATTATAAGCAAAAGATTAATCGTATCATCAATTATCCGAAAGATGTCAAAGATATCAACGGTTGGGTTGACAGCATAGCCAAAGTTATTGATGTGGCAATGGAAGTTTCGGAAAAATTTTCGGTAAGAGATTTTGAAATTCCTGATTTGATGATGAAAAAAATGGCTTCGAGTTTGGACGAATATTCTCGTTATTATTCGGAGTACGAATATATAGAATCGGAAGAGGAAAATGCCATATATACTTTATACAGCGACCGGATGATAGGGGATATTTTATACCTCAGAGTTCGTGTGTTCAATAAACAAACCGGTTTTTCGGTGGAAAATTCGTTGGCCCAAAATCCTCAGGCTGAAGGAGTTATTCTTGATTTGCGCGGTAACAGCGGCGGCATGTTTAATGAAGCGCTCAAGGTGGCAAATTTATTTTGCGATAATGAAATCATTACTTATACGGCCGGGCGCGACAACAAAAACATCCATTATTATACTTCAAAAGATAATCCCGTTTATAGCGGGCCGTTGGTAGTAATTATGGATGGTAAGACCGCTTCTGCGGCAGAAGTTTTGGCGGCCGGCCTGCAAGAGCAATCGCGCGCCAAATTAGTGGGTTCGCATAGTTTCGGCAAGGGCACAATACAAACTGTTACGCAAATGAGTAACGGCGGCAAATTGGTGTTAACCACGGAGCAATTTTTTACACCGTCGGGAAAGATTATTCATAAACAAGGTGTAGAACCGGATATTTGTATGGTGCCGAGTTTTTCGGAAGTGTGTCCGAGTGAAGAAAGAAGTCGCACGCAAGAAGATATTGATATGGCCGTTAAATTGCTTAAAAATGAAATTTAGCACAAAAAAGCTATTGACAAGCGCGGTAGAATATGTATACTTCGCCTAAATGTTTTTAACTGATAACTTAAGAAGAGTAAGAAAATGGCAAAAGCAGTAAAAATTAAAATTAAATTGGAAAGCACAGCCGGTACCGGTTCTTTCTATTTGGCAGAAAAAAATCCGCGTACTCATCCGGAAAAGCTGACTGTTAAAAAATATGATAAAAAGTCACGCAAGCACGAAGAGTTCGTTGAGAAGAAAATTAAGTAATTTTTTTCGCTGAAAGTGTTTAAGAAAGAGAGGTCACGGTAAGTCGGACCTCTTTTTGTATTTCTGTTTTTCGAGCGGATGCGCTTTATGGTATTCTCTTTGCAAGGTTTCGGTTTGAACATCGGTATAGCGTTGGGTTGTGATTAAGGATGAATGACCCAGTAACTCCTGAATGGAACGCAAATCAACTCCTGCAACCAGCAACTGAGTGGCAAAAGAATGGCGTAAGGCATGGGGCGTCAATGTATCCGGTAGGCCTAAACGACCTCGCAACTTTTGCACCTGTCGCTGAATGATGCGCGGACTTAATCGCTCGCCTCGGGCACCTAAAAATAACGGTTCTCCGGTTTTCTGATTATAGGGGCTTTTAGCAAGGTAAGCACAGATATTTTGCCAAACAATCGGAAGCAAAGGCACAATTCGTTCTTTATTGCCTTTACCTTTAATGCGAAGGAACTCGCTGTCGGCATTTATATCTCCCACATTTAAGGACAAGGCTTCGGAAATACGCAAACCGCACCCGTATAACAAGGTTAAAACGGCTTTATCCCGAAGTCCTTCCCACGCATTGGCGGCCACATCTTTGGCTTCGGTTAAAACATCGAAAGCGTCTTGTTCATCTAAAGCTTTGGGTAATATTTTGGCACGGCGCGGTGTGGCAATTACGCTGAGAGCGGAATTTTTGATTATTTTATTTACATCAAGCCATTTAAAAAAACTGCGAACTGCCGCCAGTTCTCTGCTTAATGAAGATTTAGTAATGTCTTGGGCAGCTCGGGAACTTAAAAAACGGCGAAAATCGGTAACTTCCAATTTTTCCAAATCAGTAATTGATAATAATTTGTCGGAAGAAATTTTTTTTAAAAAGATTGCCAAATCACGCGAATAACCGTCTAGAGTATGTTTGGAATAGGCTCGTTCTTTCAAAAGCCAATTCTGCCATTTAATGATAAAGGGCAATAAAGTGGTATCGGCATTAAATTCAATTTCTTTTTGCAATTCTTATTTTATTACCTCATCGCTATAAACACCGAACAAAGATTCGCGAGGCATCCAACCGCGGATATTTTCAAATTTTAGCAGGCACTTGCTTTTCGGGGAAGGACATTTTTCCACTTCTCCGACGACACCGTCTTCTACCTTGGCAATAATCTTTTCGTTATCATCTTGTTTGGCGTAAATATTATTTTCTCCGGGGATTATAACTTTGGCAAAACGTCGATTGGTGAGCATGGCTTTATGAATCCAAGATTCCGAACCTTCCCAATCTTTTACTTTGCGCCACAATTCGAATTCGGCGATAATTTCCACCGGTGCGCCGCGTTGTTGATATACCCACTCAATCGGATACCGGCTTCCCGGACCGGAACGGGCATTTATTTTGCTTGAACGCAACGACACCATACGCGGCAAAGCATTACCGTTTTCACTTTCTTGTTGAGCCTGTGCGGAATTTAAGCTACCGCATAACAATATAAAGGCCATTAATGTTACAAACAGCGATTTCATTTTTTTTCCTTTTACTTATTTTAAAACATTATGGGATACATATATAAAAAAAAGGTAAAAAATTGCAGGAAAGGATTAAAAAATGGATTTAATTTCAACCGCGGTGGATTTGATTCGTTTTCGTACGGAAACCGGTAATTCGGCCGAAATAAAAAAAGCGGCGGAATACATAAAATCGAAGTTTGCCGATTCGTCGGTTATTACGGAAATTTTTCAAACAACGGCATCGCCGGTGGTGTTTTTGCGAAATACCGATACTTTGGATTTTGATGTTTTGATTTTAGGACATATTGATGTTGTTCCGGCAAGCGATGAGATGTTTTCGCCGGTAATAAAAGACGGCAAAATGTATGGTCGCGGGACATTGGATATGAAATCTTTTGCGGCGGTGGCTCTTAATTCCATGGAATACGTTGCGGAACATAAGCTGAAGTTAAAGTTCGGAGTTATCCTTTCAACTGACGAAGAAAAGGGTAGTCATTCAACAGAATCGTTCTTAAAAGCTTATCCGGATATCCGAGCCAAGATAGTTTTGGATAATGATGTAGGCGGGGATATTACAAAAATTGTCAGCAAATGCAAAAATCCGGTGTTTGTAAAGTTGATTGCCACGGGCAAGGAAGCGCACGGTTCAACGCCGTGGGAGGGGATTGATGCCAATGAATTGCTGATAAAAACTTGGGATAATATCCGTAAAATTTATCCTTATTATTCGGCAGATAATCCTCAACCTAAAGATACTTGGTTTGATACGGTGCATATGGCTCTTATTTCCGGCGGTCAGGTTTCAAATGTTATTTCAAATTATGCCGAGGCTTTGTTGGATTTTCGTTTAACGGAAGATTCTTCGGTGGAGGGGTTGGAAAAGAATTTACAAGCCTGTTTGGAAAAAGGAGTTGAATACAAAATTGTTTCTCAAAGCACTCCGGTGGTGATGGATGAGCAAAATGCCGACATATGCGCGTATAAAGAATTGGCAGAGAAGGTTTTGGGCAAAAAAGTTGAATTTGAACATATCGGCGGGGCGACCGATTCTCGGAGTTTTGCCGAAAAAGGTTCGGTGGTGATTATGCATTCGGGAACCGGTGAAGGAATGCACGCTTCAGGCGAATATGTGGATATTGAAAGTGTGGAACAAATAGCGGATATTCAGATAAAATTTTTAGAATATTTAAGTGCGAAAGAGGGCAATTAAACTAAATTGCAGAAAAAAACAAAAGGCACCGTCACGAATTAACGGTGTCTTTTTTCAGTTACTCTCATAATATCGGGAAATACAATATCCGATTAAAGCAATACTATGCTTCCGGCGGCTATTCGTCCTCTGTCATCATAGGTTTCATAACTTATGCGCTGTCCTTCATATAAACGGCGAATGCCTTTTTCTTCCAGTTTAGTTACATGAACAAAAACGTCTTTTCCGCCATTTGACGGCTGAATAAAGCCATAACCTTTTCGGGTATTAAACCACTTAACAGTTCCAGTAGACATAGTCTTCCTCCTAATAAATCGTTAATATACCATTTATAGTTAATTGTATAAATTACAACCAAAGAGAGTATAGAAACAATATTTTCAAAATGTCAAGAAAAATATAAAAAAAATTTGACAACCCGAAAAAATTGGCATATATACGCATAGAAAAGAAAGAAGATTGCTTCATCGTCTAATGGTAGGACAGCGGATTCTGACTCCGTCAATCTTGGTTCGAGTCCAGGTGAAGCAGCCAATGTGAACAG
>JAGDBT010000102.1 GCA_017958895.1 Alphaproteobacteria bacterium
GCCGGAGACGGCGGAAAAGGCTGTGTGGCTTTTCGTCGCGAAAAGTTTGTGGAATTCGGCGGACCGAACGGCGGTGACGGCGGCGATGGCGGCAGTGTATATTTTGAGGCGGTGGAAAATTTGAATACTCTGATTGATTTTCGTTATCAGCAACATTTTAAGGCGCAAAAAGGTCAACAGGGTATGGGCTCGGAAATGACCGGCTATAAAGGCGAGGATTTAATTATTAAAGTGCCGGTCGGTACGGAAATTGTGGCCGATGACGGTGAAACGGTTATTAAAGATATGGTGGTGGCCGGCGAACGCTTTTTAATAGCCAAAGGCGGTAAGGGCGGTTTGGGAAATACTCATTTTAAGAGTTCTACCAATCAAGCGCCGCGCTATGCGGAACCGGGCACACCGGGTGAAGAAATTTGGGTGTGGTTAAGGCTTAAAATTATTGCCGATGTGGGACTGATAGGTTTGCCTAATGCCGGAAAATCAACATTTTTGTCGGCGGTTACGGCGGCAAGACCGAAAATCGCGTCATATCCGTTTACAACACTTCATCCGCATTTAGGCGTGGCTTGGATTAATAATAAAGAATTGGTGTTGGCCGATATTCCGGGCTTAATTGAAGGGGCTCATGAAGGCACCGGACTGGGCGACAGATTTTTAAAGCATGTTGAACGTTGCTCGGCTTTTTTGCATGTTTTGGATGCGACAAGCGAAGATGTGGCGGCGGATTACAAAACCATTCGCAAAGAACTGGAACTGTATGATGAAAAACTTTGCAAAAAACCTGAAGTAACGGTTTTAAACAAGTGTGATGCTTTGAGCGATGACGAAGTGAATGATAAGGTTAAAGCCTTGAAAAAGGTTTGCAAAAATAAAATATTTGCGGTTTCGGCAGTTGCCGGAACAGGTATGCAACAATGTTTGAAGACTGTTGATGAGTTTATAACTCGCAATCGTAAAACGCGTAATGATGATGAGAATATTGGCGAATCGGTGAAAAAAACATGGTCACCGCTAAATTAAAGCAGGAGAAGACAATTGAAAAAGAAAGAAGAAAATAAGATTTTGCAAATCGTTACGGATACTTTGGCGGATATGAAGGCCGAAGATGTTTTGGTAATTGATTTGGAAGGCAAAACTTCTATTGCCAGTTATATGGTTGTGGCAAGCGGAAATTCCAATCGTCATGTGGCTTCAATTGCGCAAAAAGTTGAAGAAAATTTGAAGGCTGCAGGTTTTCGCAGTGCAATTGAAGGCGAACAAAAAGCCGATTGGGTTTTGATAGACGCTTTTGATGTGATTGTTCATATTTTCCGTCCGGAAGTGCGCGAGTTCTATAATTTGGAAAAAATGTGGAATTCGGTTGCCAATTTGCGCAAAGAATAACTTATGAAAGCAACGATTTTAGCCATCGGAAAGTGCAAGTCCGGTTCACCGGAAGCGCAGATTATAAGCGAATATATAAAACGTTCCGGTTGGGATGTGGTGATTAAAGAGAAAGATAATTCCACCCAAAAAGAAGAGGCGGAATTTTTGCAAAATTCCATTCCGCACGGCGCAAAAATTGTGGTGCTTGATGAACGCGGAGTAAATATTTCCAGTATGGAACTGGCGGCAAAAGCCGAAAATTGGATTTTGAACGGTTGCTCGGAAATTTGTTTTTTAATCGGTGGGGCCGACGGGCATTTGCAATCAACCAGAGATAAGGCCGATTTGCTTTTATCTTTCGGAAAACTTACCTTGCCGCATATGTTGATGAGAGCGGTTTTGTGCGAACAAATTTATAGGATACAGACAATTATAAATCATCATCCTTATCATCGCGAATAAAAGTATTGACAAAAAAATACAATATTATATAATCAGCCAAACTAATTAAATTTTTAAGGTATGAGTAAGTATTATTTTTGTATGCTTTTCTATGTCATAGGCTGTTTTTTGGTTGGCTTTATCGCATATATAAGCAGAGAAAAAAGACTTCCGGAATGGGTACGTATGTTAGTGTATACCTTTTTGGTGAGTATGCCGTTTGTGTTGGTTCTTGAGGATAAGTTTGTTCCTCAGAACAACAAAGAAGCCGCTATTTTTTGTATCTTCTGCGTTATGATGGTGGTAGCTGTATTAGGAGGTGTATCACTTGCCAGTAAGGTATTGGAGAAACGGAAAGCCGGAAAGAAATGATCAGAATGGAAAAGAGTTTGCAATAGTCAAACTCTTTTTCTTTTTTTAAAAATCACAGTCCTCTGATTCCGATTTTAACACTTCACAGACTATGTCATAATCAAAGCCTGCTCTGAGCAAAGCGGCCATGTCTTTCCTGTGAAACTCATGCCGTTGCTCTGTCGGACGATAAGGGCCTATTTTTTTGCGTTTGGCAAAGTGCAGAGCCATTTGCAAAGGGTCATATTCCACCTCCGCTAAGGCTTTTTCAATAAGAGATTCTTCAAGCCCTTTTTCACGCAGTTTGTTTTTGATGTAACGCGCCGGTTTTCCGGCAGAAAGGTAAGAGTTAATCTTAAGTTCCGCAAAACGGGAATCATCTAAATAGTGCAGACGTTCAAAATCGGCTATCAGGTCTTCAATCCATTGAAAAGCTTCGTTTTTGTTCCAATCGGGATTTTCGCGGGCATAAGTTTCAACACGGCGGTGCAAAACATTTCTTAAATTTGCGGCCGATGATTCAAAGCGCTTGAGATAGTATAAGGCAATGTTTTTCAGACGTTGCTGAGTTATTTTTTTGCGCGGTTTTCTCTTCGCGGTTGCCGAAGCAGAAAGATTTTCTTCATTGTTTAAGGGAAACACTTGAAAATTCTCCGAAAATAAACTAAGTTCTGAGTTAAATATATGCTAAAGAGGTTTTTAAATTATGAACGACAAGTGTGTTTCTTTTAATTTGGATAATAATTTGTTCCGCGGGCGAATTGTGCGTTTGGACAACGTTATCAATGAGATTTTTGCGCATTCGGCTTATCCGGATAATATTGCTTCGGCAGTGGCGGAAACAACGGTTTTGGGCGTGCTGTTGGCCGGTTTGATGAAGTTTGAGGGATTATTTACTTTACAAATGCAGGGCAACGGTCCTTTGTCTCTTTTGGTGTGCGATGTAACCTCAGACGGAAAAGTTCGTTCCTGTGCCAAATATGATGCCAAGGCCATTGAAGAAGCCCAAGTTTTACGCAAAACCGAGGGAGAAATTGAGCCGGCTCCGCACTGGTTGGGGCAGGGAAGTTTGGTCTTTACGGTTGATCAGGGCAAAAATACGGATTTATATCAGGGAATGGTGGATTTGCAGGGCAAAGATCTTGCCGAATGTGCGTTGCGCTATTTCAAAAATTCCGAGCAGATTGATACGCATCTTCGTTTGTATGTGGAAAAAGAAAATAATTTGTGGAGGGCGGCCGGAATTTTAATTCAAAAAATGCCGACGGATTATAAAGACAGCGAAAAAGAAAATGATTTGGAAGAACTGTGGAATGAAGATAAAATTTTGTTGGACAGTTTGCGGCAGCAAGAAATATTGAATTTGGAGTTGTCGGAAGTGTTGTTCAGGTTGTTTCATGAACATCAGGTACGTATTGTCGGAGACAAGGAATATTTTTTCGGTTGTCGTTGCAGCAGAGATAAGCTTTTGAACACTTTAAGCGGCATGAAAAAAGAAGATATTACGGATATGGCCGAAAACGGCAAAATTACGGCAACCTGCAATTTTTGCGGACAGGTGTACAGTTTTGAGGTCGGTGAGTTATTAAAGCATTAAGCATATCTTAAACATTAGTTGCTAAGTTAGGATAAAATTAGGCTAACCTGAGGGGTGAAAAAAATGAATAAATTTATCAAAACAGTAATTTTGGCGGTTGTTGCTTTGGGCTTAAATGCTTGCGCCACAAGAAATAATGAAGAAGCTGTTGCCGAAAGATACAGCGATTTGCATTTTGATAATAAGGCACCGATAAAGCTTTTGGTGAAAACGGTTGATATAAATTCGGAATTTATACCGTCTTTTACGCGCCCGAATGTTGAGCATTTGTTCCCGGTATCTATTGAAAAAACCGCAAAAAGTTGGGCAAAAGAGCGTTTGGAGGCTACCGATTTTGCCTCAAACAGCACGGCGGAATTTATCATTCAGGATGCCAGTGTGATAGAAACGGAAGAAAAGGCAACGCAAATATTGCAAAAAGATGCCGTGAAATATCATGCGAATCTGAAAGTGGTTTTAAGAGTTAATGATAATAAATCATCGGCTCAGACCACGGTTGAAGCTTTCCGTGAGTTGACCATGCCGGCCGATACTTCCATTGAAGACAAAGAAAAATATTGGAATGAAATGGTTGTTAATTTGTTCTCGGCCTTTGACGAACATATGGAACAGAACATTCAGAGATATCTGAATATGTATGTTGAAGGTAATAACAGCGTTACCTCTTATTAATTATCGGAAATTTTTCCTGATTTTTCGGCACTTAAATTTAAACTGATAAAAGGCAGTTTAATGCGGGTTTCTGTTCCGTCGCTGTCAACGGCGGTGCAATAGCCGTATAAAACGGCGGCTTGTCCTTCTATAACCGCGGTATCTTCAAATTCATAATATTCACCGGGTTGCAAATCAGGTAATTCGTTATGAAAACCCTGACCGCAATCATAGTAATTGCGCCCGTGGTTGTCGGTAATGCAGAAGTTTCTTTTTAGCAAACATATCGGTTTATCGGAATTGTTTTCAATGCGCAAACAATAAGCCCACAAAACCCGATTGCAATCCGCGGAATCCAATATTTCCGGAACAGCCGAAATTTGAAAATCGCCGGTAACGGCGGAATAGGTGATATCTTCATTAAAAGACATAAAAAACCTCTTGTTATTTTTATTAAGGATTCATTAACCTTATAAAAATAGCAAGAGGATTCTGAAGTTATGCGATAACTTATGCACAACTAAATCACTTTACGCGTCCGTATATATCCTCAAAACGTACGATGTCATCTTCATCTAGATCTTCACCATACTGAATTTCAATGAATTCAAGGTCTACATCAGCTTCGTTGCGGATTCTGTGTTTTACTTCTTCCGGGATAAAAATTGCATCTCCGGCTGTTTTTTCAAACTCCAGTTTACCCAAGGTGACCACGGCTGTTCCGTTTACGATAATCCAATGTTCGGAGCGATAGTGGTGCATCTGTAAAGACAATACGCCGCCGGGAGAAACGGTAATCCTTTTGACACAGAAAGTATCTCCGCAATCAATGACTTCCCACTTTCCCCAAGGTCTGGTGTCTTTTTGTCCACGTGAATAATTATTAGCCATAGTTTTATGTGTTTAATTAATAATCCAGTTTTATGCTAAAAAAATAGCTTATTTTTGTCAGTATGTCAAGATAAAATGTTGACATTTTTTTAGTTTACATGCGGCAAAAAATGTTATAAATCAGAAACAATACGGTAACAAGATTTTATGGGTATAAAAATGCAAACATCAACAGCGGTTAGCGAAGCACTGGCAATACAGCGTCTTATAGGCTCTGAGATGCAAAAAAATACACCTATGCCGGAAAAGTTGGAAGAAATTTTGAAAGCCTTTGCCAAGGCTTCAGGTTGTTCGGCGGTTTTACTTTATGCCACGGTTGATGAAAATTATTTGGAACTGATGAGCAGTTACCGGGCAGAAAATTATAAATCAAACATTCGTTACGATGAAGATTATATCGGCAAAAGCGCGGCTTTCAAACGTTCGGTTTCGGAAGTTAATGAGGCGCAAAATATTTCTGCTTTGAGTGTGCCGATTTTACGGCTTAATATGACAAGCGGCGTTTTGGTGCTGACAAAGAAAGGCACAAGAGGTTTTAATGATGAAGAAACGGAACTTGCCGAAACCTTGGCTTTGGTGTTTTCTGATTTGTTGGCCGAAAATGAATTCGGAGACTATCGCAACCAAATTATTCGCGAAAAAGGTTTGGTGGTTCGCGATGTTTTGCACGGCATGAGCCTTAACAAAGGATACGGTGTCGGAAAAGCGGTGCTGCATCATCGTCATCGCGAATTGGTAAATATATTTGCCGAGAATATTGCTTTGGAACAATCCAAATTGGCAGAAGGCCGGGAACGTATGGCAGCCTATCTTGATGCCAAAATAGCTCAGGCCGGAAATTATTTGGGCAACACCACCGAAATTATGGAAATGTATAAAATGTTTGCTCTGGATAAGGGGTGGTATAAGAAAATCAGTGCGGATATCGATAAAGGATATACCGCTGAAGCGGCCGTTGAGCATGTTTATGATGAAATGTGGAACAAACTTTCCGCCACGAATGATCCGTATTTGCGTGAACGTTTATATGATTTGCGTGATGTTTCAGACAGATTGAGACTGTTTATATCGGGTGATGTTGATACGGCGGCCGTTGCGCGAGATGAAGATATAATTATTATAGCACAAACTATGGGCCCGTCGGATTTGATGGACTATAATTATGAACAAATACGCGGCTTGATTATAGAAGATTGCACTCCGACCA
>JAGDBT010000103.1 GCA_017958895.1 Alphaproteobacteria bacterium
ACCCGTCAAATCATTTCCGGTTGCTACTTTGGCCTTTAACGGATTGATGCGTTGCCCTTTTCGTATAATTTCAAAGTGTAAGTGCGGTCCCGTAGAACGCCCCGTACTTCCGACATAACCTATAATCTGACCTTTTTTCACTTTTACACCCGGTTTAATTCCGGAAGCAAATTTCTGCATATGTCCGTAAGCCGTTTCATATTCCGCATTATGTCTGATTTTAACATAATTACCGTAACCGTTAACATATTGTGCCATTTGCACCACGCCGCTGCCGCTGGCAAAAATTGCCGTTCCTTTCGGAGCCGCATAGTCAACACCACCATGATATTTAATTGTTTTATAAATCGGGTGACGCCGATTACCGAACAATGATGATATACGGGCGTTCCTCATGGCTAAAGGCTTAACATCCAAACCGGTTTTCTTTGTTTGTCCCTTATCATCGTAATAACTGTCCTTAAAGCGATAAATTTTATAGGTTCTTTGTTTGGTTTTTATTGTAGCGGATAATAAATTGCCGGTTTTAACTATTTCACCGTCCGAGGCTTTGCTGACATCATATTTAACCGTATAAGCATCTCCTTTGCGCAAAATCTTAAAATCAAACATATGCGACATATTGTTGATAATTGTATTAACAATGCTCTTCGGAATACCCACACGAGTAAGAGAATTTGCAAACGAGCCGTCTATTGTACCGTTTACCACTCTGGTATCATGAACAAATTTTTCGCGTTTAACCACCGCCTCATACTTATCATATTCGTTGACGAACAAAATATATTTTGTACCGCGCTCCGGCTCAATTTCCAAGCGGTCAAGAGCTTCTATTTTGCGTGATTGAACATCAAAAGTTGCTGTTAATTCAATATGTTGACCTATTTTTAAATTTCTGGCATCATATACTTTTTTCAAAATATTATAAGCTTCGGTAGCGTGCTTATTATCCATTCCCAAAGAGGTAAGCAACCCGATAAAAGTATCGCCTTGCGAAACCATCAAAACTCGTTTTTCTTTCTGATAAATACCCGTATATTCTTTATATTCCTCTGCCGCAGGAGCCGGCTCTTCGGTTTGAGCCGCTTTTCCGTTTTGATACAATTCAAGTTTGGAATTTATAACCTCATTATCGCTCAAATATTTTAAGTCATGAAATTGATTATAAGTTTGTTCAAATGGATTATTTCTTGATGAATCGCTGAATGCCGGATTCAAAATATCGGTTGAATACCCGTGCCCTTGTCCTTGAATATGACGTAACGGCAATTTGTGGGATGAAGATTTATTCAAAAGTGACAGAAAAAGTGCACACGTTACGGCAAAAGCATAACCGGCCAGCAAAAAAGTTTCTGCACGACGGCGGCGCAATTTTTTCCTTAAATTATCAAACGCGGGCATTTTCCTCTAATCCTCACTACTCTCTACGATGATAAAGATTTTGAAATATTATGCAAGCAGATAATAAAGTTATGCAAAACTAAACGGCATTTTTACACAGAAAACATTTTTTTTTATACAAAAGCAAAAAAAGTTGTTGCATTTTAAAAATTAGTTGTATATAAGGTACGATATTGAGTGGGGGTGTAGTTCAGTTGGTTAGAACGCTGCCCTGTCACGGCAGAGGTCGCGAGTTCGAGTCTCGTCGCTCCCGCCAGTTGTGAAAACCGTCCTTTTAGGACGGTTTTTGCGTTATAAACCGAAAGACACGAACGAGCGACCGAAAGGTCGCGCGCGAGGATAAAAACAACCTCTAAATGTTGTTTTTACCGCAAGCGACGAAGTTTTCTTAAAGAGCGCAACAGTGAACAACTGTTGTCGCGATTTTAGAAAACAAGTGACCGAAACTATGTAAAACATAGTAAGAGCGAGTCTCGACGCTCCCGCCAGTAACAAAAAAAGTCGTCTTATAGACGGCTGTTTTGTTTTTCATAAAGCGGTGATACTTCATCACTTTCTCTCTTTTTGCGACAGCAG
>JAGDBT010000104.1 GCA_017958895.1 Alphaproteobacteria bacterium
GCAGGCTGCAAGCCCGAATACCATCAGGATTGTTTTCAAAAAAGTGAATATGTTGTCTTTATATGCTTTCATTAAATACCGTTACCTCAATTTTATTATGCGCTACCATTGTCGTCGGCATTGTTCCCATCACCACCGTTATTATTACCGTTGCCGCCGGATTTATTAACACCGGCAACATTTTTACGTATATTGTCACTTCGATTGGCTATTCTGTCTTTCATGCCTTGGATGGCGCCTGTTACGCCGGATACTTTACCGGCTGCTTTTAAGCTTGCAGTGCCGGCTTTTTGAGCAGCTTGGGCAGCCAAGCCGCCGATATGTCCGCCAATACTGTCTTTAGATGTAGGCCCGCTTGTGCCTGAAATGGCATTTGCAAGTTCGCCGACCTGAGCGACAAGTTTGAACGCAAAAATGCAACATGCGAGCAAAACCAAAAATTTTGTGCCGCTTAAATCCATCAGGTCCTTAAGGTCTTCAATATCATTTTTATTCATATATTCCAATATGTTTTCAAGTTCGGCCTTGCTTTTGTTTCCACCGGTCAGGGCCGCGGAAGACAGTTCTGATGTGAGGGAAATAATAAGCCCCATCATAACAAAATTGAAAAAGACATTCATAAATATATCCCACCCCGCTTTTAGGTATTTGGCGGTTATCTTAAAAGGCCAACATGCAACCAAAAACGGCAAAAGGGTGCAGAAAATACCGAACCTGACGACACTGTCAAGCAAATAAAAACAACAAGCCAAAGCAATTGCCCAACCGAATGCATAGACAACAATACCCTCAATCATCATTGAAATATCGGGAATGATATTTTTCCATGAGGCTGTTGTTTTGGAAACACATATTAAGGCACTGCCTATGGCAGGGAGTTCCGCACTTGACTTACTGAACAGTTGAATGGTGCCTAACACCTGAGCCAGTAAATTTTGAGAAATAACACCGGAAGGTATTTGATTCTGTGCTAATATACTTGAAACGTACTCTTTTAAGGAAGCGGCTGTTTGCGGATTTATAATGGTCAGTCCAAACTCTAAGCCGGCTTGCATAAGCGGATTGATAATAAAGTCGTAAACGTATTTCGAATCGGATAACAAGATGGCGGCAACCAATACCTTAAAGGCTTGAACGGCAATAGTTTGCAAATATTTTCCGACATCTTGTTTGGTGAATGCACTGACGGAAATTAAAGTGTGATATGCAATAAATAAAGCCATGACGATGATAATGACATTACGAAAACCTGCAGCTAAAGAATTATAAGACATGGTTGACATGGTTTGGTCTGTTTTTAAGACGACTTCAAACACGGGACAGAGCAAACATTGTTTAATTTCATCATATCTTTG
The DNA here is from genome assembly GCA_017958895.1 of Alphaproteobacteria bacterium. GTDB lineage: Bacteria > Pseudomonadota > Alphaproteobacteria > RF32 > CAG-239 > RUG410. The sequence continues at coordinate 1,356 of JAGDBT010000104.1, forward strand.
AGACAACGGCGGGCAGGTTTTCTTTTTTGCAAAAGCATCTGCAGATAAGAAAACGCAGGCGCATGTCATTAAAATAAACAGAAAGGCTCTAATTCTTTTCATGGTCTTTTCCTTTATGCGCAAAAGGGCTTCCGAATGTTTTGAGAGCAATGAGCAAAATAATAATGAGTAAGCCGGCGCTTATGTAATAAGCCAAAGAGCTGGACATGATATCAAACACATGAAAATACATGGCAAGCAGAACAGCCGCAAACAGCAATATTGTTATCAAAACAGACTTCATATTATACTACCCTTCATATTATCTTATTTTACTATAAATGAAAAGAAAAAAGTGTTACATTATCATTAAAGTTTTCCGTCTTTGATAAAATGAACACAGGCATCAATGAGGCGTTTGTTGTCAAAAATGTTTAAATCCGAATTTTTAATGTAAATTCTGACGGGGGAAAAGTCTTTTTCTTTTAATTCGCCCGGAATATCAATGCCCTTAAATTTTTTTGCAAGAGGGGTTGACAATTTATCAAAATATGTTTGGCAAAAGATAAGTGCCAACGGAAAATTTTTAGGTAAATGCGGAATGTTTTGGGCGTTTTCGGGGGTACATTCCGCTAAACATTTGCCGAATATCATATTAAATATTTTCCAACGTGTCAGTGAGGCAAATAAGGAACTTCCGGTGTTAATCGGGTTGACATTTATGATCTTACCGATTTGAAATTTGTTGTTCCAATCTATATTTGTTTCTATTAAATCGCGCAATAATAAGCATCCCATACCTTGCGTAATAAAAGAAACTTCGCTGACGTCTTCGGTATGTTTTAAAAAGAAATTGAGTTGATCGGTATGGGCTTTTAAATTTTTGCGCGTGGACGGATAGTTAATGGCGGCAACGTTGTATCCGAGTTTTTCCAAAGGTTTTATCAATGGTTTGAAAATATTTTTACTTTGTGCCAAGCCGTGTAAAAGAATAATCATTTTACCGCTTTGTCTCGGAATTTCATAGATTTCGATAAATTTAACGAAAGCTTGTCGGCACTCTTCAAAAGAACCTTTCGCACGGCATATATCCCAGTTGTCAAGCAAGCGATATTTGTGTGTGCGATAATGGCGTTGAATGCGCCATTTTTGGTAGTAAAAAACATCTTCCCAAAATTGTTTTCCGCCTAAAGTAAAAAATTGAAACATTTTTAAGAATCTCCCTTAATTTTATATGTTATACCGAGACATGGCAGTTTGATTCGGAACGGCCGTAACGGTTATTTTTGCTTGGTTGTCTCCGTTCGATTCGATTAAGATTTGTAATGCTTTATTATCTTTGAAATATGTCATTTGACTGATTGCCGCACGGACAACGGCAACTTCCGTCCACTGAAGTTTCGGCATTTCGGAAATATAAAAATCAAAAATACGACTCGCATCATAAGGTGTTGTGTAAGAAACCGTTCCAACCCAATTTTCACCGCTTCCGAAAGCTTTCGTTTCAGTCAGATTTAACTGGGCGCGTTTGGGAAACGGGACATCCGGAAAATTAGCAAAAGCCGGTGGAATATCCAAACCATCCGTGCCGCTCAGTTCTTCTACTTTGTTTGCGCAACAAGTAAGTCCGAAAATTGCAAAAGCTACTAAAAAAAGCCTTTTAAACATTTGTTTTATTCCGTTTTATTACAGTATCCGCGCCATTATAACACGGCATTTATTAATAAAAAGAAAATAACGCAGGATGTTTATATGTGATCTATATAATATAATAAGTGTCAAATAAAATAGAATCGGCAAATCTAAAATTTAATTACATGAGAAAATGTAAAATTAAATTGCATAATATGACCGGTTATATCAAAATTTTTAGGTAAAAAATGAGGTCGTAGGGAAAAATGCAAGGTTATTCACGAAATAAAAGCGAGGTAAAACAATAGATTAGGAGGAGGAATAAAAAAAGTAAAAAAAAATGAAAA
>JAGDBT010000105.1 GCA_017958895.1 Alphaproteobacteria bacterium
CTTTCCAATGATTTTTTTAATAAAAAGGAAGAGGCGGTATAATGGGTTTTTGGTCTATTCTCGGTCGTTATGTTAATCGTCAATTATTGCTGAGCTTTTTTATAGTGTTTTTCGGTATTCTGGGGATTATTTTGATGTTTGATACCATTGAAGCGTTGCGCCGGGTATCAGGTCGAGAAAACATAACTTTTTGGTTTACGGTGCAATATGCGGTAAGCAGAGTGACCAAAACAGCCGAAATAGTGATTCCTTTTGTTTTGATGGTGGCGGGAATGATAACTTTTTGGCGCTTGAGCAAAAGCAACGAATTTGTGGTAATTCGTTCAACCGGAGTTTCTATTTTCGGATTTTTGCGCCCGCTTTTTGTTGTAACATTTTTATTGGGTGTTGCCGATATTACCATGTTTAATCCTTTGGCAGCCAGAATGTTTGAGTGGCACAGGCTTTTGAGCTATCGTATGACTTCAAAAGATCCGAATGCCATGTTGTTTTCCAATCGCGGTTTATGGATAAGAGAAAGAGTTGATGACGGCAGAGTACTCTTGATTCAGGCCAAAAGATTGCGTCAGGAAGAGGATAAAACAATTTGGATGCGCGGTGTGAGTATTACGGAACTCAATGAACAATCGCAAATAAAAAAAGTTTATGAGGCTTATTTTGCAACGCTTGACGGCAATGTTTTCCATTTGCATGATGTAAGAGTTTTGGTGGGCGGTGAACCTATTCAATCAATGACTGAGTATGCCTATGAAACAACCATTAATGTTCAACGTATTAAAGACAGCTTTGTTGATCCTGAAGCTATTTCTTTTTGGGATTTGCCGGATACTATCAGGTTTTATGAAAAAGCCGGCTTTTCGGCCAGATTGCATTGGATGCATTTCTTAAATTTGCTGATTTCACCGTTTATGTTGGTAGGTATGTTGATGTTATCGGCAGTGTTTATGTTGCAGAATACATTACGCGGTTCGGCAATTATGGTGCGAGTGGTAATCAGTATTGTTACCGGATTTTCTTTCTATTTCTGTTCGCAAGTGGTATCGGCTTTAGGTATAAACGGCTATATTCCGATATGGTTGGCGGTTTCGGCTCCGACATTGATAATTATTTTGGTGAGTGTGCCGTTGCTGTTGCAGTCTGATGAAGTTTAAAACAAAAAAACATCGGCAAAATGCCGATGTTTTTTTGTTAATCTGCTAAGTTATTATCCCTGACGGGCTTTTAACTTAGGATTCTTTTTATTGATAACATAAACGCGACCTTTGCGACGAACAACTTTGCAGTTTAAATCGCGAATTTTTTTAGATTTCAAAGAGCTATAGCATTTCATTTTTTTATTCCTTTACAACACATGTTGAGCGAAAAATATGCTATTTATGCATAATTGTCAACCAATTTTTTAAGAGAAAAGAAAAATTAAGACATATTTTAATATTAAAGAATATAATTACGCGTATCTTAAAGCGTTTCGGAGATAAAAAATGAAGAAATTTGTGTTTGCGGTAGTGATGTTAGGTATTTGCGGCGGTATTCAGGTTGCAGAGGCCAAAAAAATTACTTATGCGGAAGAAATGTATGCAATGGGAACGGTTTCCGGTCAGGGATTGGCTTGTAAATCACAAAAATATCACCAGTTTGAATTGTTGGCGAGAGCAATTATGGTGGGAAAAGCTACCGATGCCAAAATGCAAAAGGAAGGGATGGAAAGATATACCAGCGGCAAAGTTGATGCCTTTATGGCCATGGAAGATAATAATTTTGCCGATTGTGCAACTATCCGTGAAGAATTTGATAAACAAAAGATATTTGACAGCGTTTTGTATTCCGACGGCAGAATAAAAATGTATGACGGTACTCTGATTACACCGCGCAAACCTTATAAGGCTTCCAGTTTATACGAAAAAGATCGTGAGGCCTTTATCAAAGCAGATGCGGCATATAAAAAATTTGTTGCGGAGGCACAGGCAAGGGGACAAAGCAGTGAAAAAATCCCGCTCAGCGATTCCAGTTATGAACATTATTCCAAAGAGTTTCAATAAGGAGAATTAAGTAATGGCTTCATACCAATATATTTTTGTGATGCAGAATTTAACAAAGGTTCTGCCCGGAGGAAGAGAGCTTTTTAAGAACATAACTTTATCGTTTTTGCCCGGAGCAAAAATCGGCGTTTTGGGAGTTAACGGTGCCGGAAAATCAACTTTGCTGAAGATAATGGCCGGTGTAGATAAAGAATTTAACGGTGAAGCTTGGCCGGCCGAAGGTGTTAAAGTCGGATATCTGGAACAAGAGCCTAAATTGGATCCGAACAAAAATGTAATGGAAAATGTTATGGACGGTTTAGGCGAAACCAAGGAATTGTTGCAACGTTTTGAAGAGGTTTCGGCTAAATTTGCCGAGCCGATGAGCGACGATGAAATGAATGCGCTGATAGCCGAGCAGGCGGAATTGCAAGAAAAAATAGATGCAGTCAACGGTTGGGATATAGAACGTACGGTGCAGATTGCCATGGATGCTTTGCGTTGCCCGCCGCCTGAAGCTGAAGTAACAAAATTGTCCGGCGGAGAAAAGCGTCGGGTGGCACTATGCAGATTGCTGTTGCAAAAACCCGATATGTTGCTCTTGGATGAGCCGACAAACCATTTGGATGCCGAATCGGTAGCGTGGTTGGAACACCATTTACGAGATTATAACGGCACGGTTGTTATGGTTACGCACGATCGTTATTTTTTGGATAATGTTACCGGTTGGATTTTGGAACTTGATCGTGGCGAAGGTATTCCTTATGAGGGCAATTATACCTCTTGGTTGGAGCAAAAGCAAAAGCGTTTGGAACAAGAATCGCGTGAAGAATCGGCGCGTCAACGTACTTTGGCCCGAGAGTTGGAGTGGATTCACAAAAACCCTAAGGCGCGTCAGGCTAAATCTAAGGCGCGTATAAATGCTTATGACGAATTATTGTCGCAGGCCACAAAAGAAAAGATGACAACGGCTCATATCAATATTCCGATGACCGAACGTTTGGGAGATTTGGTTATTGAAGCGGAACATATCAGTAAGGCCTATGGCGACAGAGTGTTGATTGATGATTTATCATTTAAAATTCCGAAAGGTGCGATTGTGGGGATTATCGGCCCGAACGGTGCCGGAAAAACCACATTGTTCCGCATGATAACCGGTCAGGAAAAACCGGACAGCGGTACGATACGTTTGGGAGATACGGTGGATTTGGGTTATGTTGACCAATCAAGAGATGAATTGAATCCGGATAAGACAATTTGGGAGGAAATTTCCGACGGTTTGGATATTATTCAACTGGGTAAAAGCGAGATTCCTTCACGCGCTTATGTGGGGCAATTTAACTTTAAGGGCAGTGATCAGCAAAAGAAAGTCGGAATGCTTTCCGGCGGTGAACGCAACCGGGTGCATTTGGCAAAGATGTTGCGTAAAGGCGCAAATGTGATTTTGCTTGATGAACCGACAAATGATTTGGATGTTGATACTTTGCGTTCTTTGGAAGAAGGAATCAGTGCCTATCCGGGATGTGTGTTGGTAACCTCACACGATCGTTGGTTTTTGGACCGTTTGGCAACGCATATTTTAGCTTATGAAGATAATGGGCATGTGGAATGGTTTGAAGGCAACTTTGAGGACTATGAGAAAGATAAAAAAGCTCGTCTGGGCGAGGATGCCTGCAATCCGCATCGGTTACGTTATAAAAAATTGGAACGTTGATTATTTATATTTCCAAGTAATCATACAGGTTTTTTCGGTGCAATTACAAGCGCGCGCCGCTCTTGAAGGATGCAACGGAAAATCTTGTCTTTGCCCGTGCATGCAAACTAAGGCATAACCGTGGTTATCGCCGGCAAATAAATCGGCATCTATTCCGTCGCAATAATGAAATAACGGAAGAGTGTTGAGTTCCTGATAATCCGGATTGGCGCGAATTTCCATGGCAACAATGCCGGAATTTTTATTGTTTTCCCACGGCTCGGTAGCCAAAGCAGTGCACATCTTGGAGTCTAAATTATAGAAACGAATTACGAAAGCACTTCGGTCATTGGCATCTTTTTCCAACGAATCGGCGAAAATTTCTATTTTACCATCTTGCAGATGCAGAGGAATTCCGTTTTCGGAGATTTTTGCCGAAGAAGAAATATAATGTTGTTTGAGAGCGTTTGCCGTGTCGAGATTGCCATAATCACTGTATTGCATATAGGCTGATTGGATGTTGACGGCGGTATGGACAACGATTTCATCCATTTTGATGGTTTTATACTTAAAATAAGCTCCGACATAACCATAAAGCGCACCTATAGTTATGGTCGCCATGATTATGAGATATCCTACTGTTTCCGCAAGGGTCCAACCCTTATCGTTTTTTAGCATAACACACTCCCGTTTTGAGAGATTTTAACAAAATGAAGTTATAAATAAGTTAACAAAAAAAAACCGCCTCTCAGAGACGGCTTAGAATTCAAAATAAAAAACTTAAATTTTCTCGACTTGCGAAAATTCCAATTCCACCGGAGTATAACGACCGAAAATGGAAACTGAAACTTTCAAACGAGATTTTTCCATATCCACATCTTCCACAATGCCGACGAAAGAAGCAAACGGACCATCGGTAACTCTGATTTGCTCGCCGGTTTCAAAGGTAATGTTGGTCTGTGGACGTTCGATACCTTCCTTAATTTGATTCATAATCTTTTCAACTTCGGCATCGGAGATTGGTTTCGGCTTGTTGTTCGCCCCCAAGAATCCGCTGACACGCGGAGTATTCTTAACCACCAATTGAGCATCATCAGTCAGTTCCATCTTTACCAAAATATATCCCGGGAAGAATTTGTGCTCGGCATTTACTTTGGTGCCGCGACGAATTTCCACCACATTTTCTACCGGTACCAAAACATCCAAAATTTTATCTTCCATTTTTTTCAAAACGGCTTGCTCTCTCAAAGATTCGGCAACTTTCTTTTCCGATCCGGAATAAACATTAACTACATACCAACGTGCTGTCATTTATACGCTCCTAACCTAATTGCAAAATTTTATCAATACCCCAGCTCAAAATAACATCTACCGTAAAGAAAAATGCCGTAGCAAGGGCAACCAAAATAACAACCATGGTGCAGGAAGGAATAACTTCCTTTCTGGTCGGCCAGGTAACTTTTTTTGCTTCTTGTTTTACCTGACGTAAAAACTGAATCGGACTGATACTCATTTATTTTCCTTATGCAAAATTAATCTTCTTCCGCGCAAACCAAAATTATAAGTAGCCGCGCAGATTACTTATTACCGGCATAATAAATATGTTTTGCCGTTAATGTCAAGGATTTATTTAGTTCTGTTCAGAAAGAATAAAAAAATCCCCCGGATTGCCATGAGGCAAAAGGGGGAAATTTTTACGGATTGACGAAGTCTTTGAACCATTCGTCGCGCTCGGCGGCTTTTTGGTAGCATTCCTGGATAAATGTCTCAAGCATCGGGCTTTTGTCATCTCGCCAGGTCTGCATGGATTCTATTTCAGACATCACCTGCCAAGGAACCATCGTATTGACGATTACATCAGGTCCGTGCATCACGTAACACTGGCGACCGTAAACGGAAACCTGCCACTTGCAATCCTTTGAATTTACTTTAACGAAGGCCTGGTCTTTGCCATGATCTCTTCGTGCAATGATTTTTTTACACATAATTATTTTTGTTAGTTCGGTTAAACAAAGATCTCAAACCACTTATTGATTTTTGCGGCTGCACGCAGGCAGGTTTGGCAAAATTCTTCAAGAGTACTGCTGTGGTTGTCACGCCAGGATTTAAGTTGTGAAACCTCTTTTTTCAGATCCTGGGGCACTTGCTGGGGAAGGGTTAAATACGGACCCTCGCAGGCTTTACCCTGAATGTAGTTTGAAAAGATATCAATCACAGAACCGTCGCTGTAGATAAAAGCGATGGCATTGTCTTTTTCAAGACGGTAAATCACTTTTCTTGTCATAGTTTTTTTGATATAATGTTTATGTAAAAAATTCATAACTGATTTGATTATAGACTTAATTTTGAAAAAATCAACAAAAAAAATAAAAAATCCCCCGGATTACCCTAAGGTAAAAGGGGGGAGTTTTTATAATTTTAAGAAGTTTTTGAACCAATCTTCGCGCTCGGCGGCTTTCTCAAAACAAGTTTTGCAAAAAGCTATTAACTCATCGCTACGCCTCTGTCCCAACGCAAAAGCTGTGGTTTTGGTTTCAGAGATAAGCTCTGCGGGGAGGGGGATATCCAACTGAGTTGAGGGACCCTGATGAGAACCGAAGTCATCGTATATTTTTCCGCGAACAATAAGCTTGTTATTGCTGTCAAGTTCCAAAAACGCTGCAGCACTTGAAGTCTGCCTTGATTGTAATAATGTAGCCATAATTGTAAAATTAGTTAATTATTGATTAAGATGAGTTATTTTTACCGCAAATTGCCAAAAAAGTCAACAAAAA
>JAGDBT010000106.1 GCA_017958895.1 Alphaproteobacteria bacterium
TCTTGCCCTCTTCATCTTTTTGCGATTTAAGTTGTCCGCAAGCCGCTAAAATATCCTGTCCTCTGGCAACTCTTATCGGGGCGGCAAAACCGGCATTTTCCAACTCTTTGGCGAAAGCGTGCACTCTGTTATTGGAACTCGGCTGAAAAATGCAACCCGGCCAAGGATTAAACGGTATCAAATTAAATGTGGCGCGCAATTGATATTTCTTCATCAATGCTATGAGTTCATGTGCACAATCAACGCTATCATTAACTCCGTTTAACAATAAATATTCAAAGGTAATATAGCGACTTCCGTCATTACCCTGATATTCCCGACAAGCCGACAGCACTTGTTCCAACGGATATTTATTGTTAATCGGCATAATTTGCGAACGTAATTCATTATTCGGGGCATGCAACGAAATTGCCAAGCGCACTCCGGTAGCCTGCAAAACCGGAACTATCTGCGGAGCAATCCCCGATGTTGACATGGTAATTCGGCGTCTGGAAATAGCAATTCCGTCTCCGTCGGTCAAAATGTTGAGAGCCTTAATCGTATTGGCAACATTATGCAAAGGCTCGCCCATTCCCATTACCACAATGTTTGAAAGATAGCGCGTTTCATTGGTCGGACTCGGCCATTCACCGTAAGTATCACGTGCCACCATAAATTGGCTCACTATTTCCCCTGCCGTAAGATTCCGAGTTAACTTCTGACTGCCCGTATGGCAAAAACGACAACCCACAGCACATCCTACTTGCGTTGAAATGCAAACCGCTCCGCGATCTTCTTCGGGAATATAAACCATTTCAACCCGTTGCCCGTCTTTAAATTCCAACAACCATTTTCTGGTTTTATCGACAGACAACTGTTCCGCCACAACTTTGGGCCGCGTAATTGTGAAATTTTCGCTTAATTTTTGCCGCAAATCCTTAGATAAATTGCTCATTTCGGAAAAATCAGTTTTTCCGAAATAATAAAGCCATTGCCACAACTGTTTGGCACGAAAAGGCTTTTCACCGATGTCGGTTAAAGCCTTTTGTAACTCTTCTTTACTTAAGCCGATGAGTTCTGTTTTTTCCATAACGACTATTGTTTCTTACACTTTGCCGAAATGGTTTGATAGGCAGTTGTAAATCCCTTCAGAGAATAAGTATCTTTCGTATCGGTGCCGCGGCTTGACTTACCGCTGACAATCATTCTGTCACCGCGTTTCATCGCCGAAACGATTTTCTTATCTTCTTCATCGTTAATCATCCAACCTTTATCATTATCCGTAAAGGTATTTTTGAATGTTTGATTGCCGATTTTTACCACAAAATCAGCCTTCGGATTAAAAGTATAACCGGCCACAAAACTAACTTCGTCAAAAGATTTTTCTGCCGGACGGTGAGTGATAATCGTATAAATATCACCGCGTTTGGTATATTTTCCCTCGTCTTTTTTCGGAGTTGAGGTCATATAACAAATCACATTTCCTCTGTCATTATATGTCCAGGCCACCCAATCACCGTATTCTCCGATCATTTTCGGTTGTTCGGCCGCCATTGCCGCCGTTGATGCCACTAAACCGCCGAGAACAATTAAATATTTTAACATTTGCCAATTCCTTTACAAATTTTACTTGGATTATCTGAAAAATTTATATATAACCTACTAAGATTTGAAAAAAAATACAAGAGGATTTTTTGAGTTATGTTTAAACCTGATTATCTTGATATGTCTTCCATCGTTAATTCCACAAAGATTTCCAAACTTTTTAATGCTGTGGAATCTCACGGAGGAACCATTCGTCTGGTCGGCGGAGCAGTGCGCGATACTTTGGCCGGCTTAAGCGGATTTGATTTGGACTTTGCTTCTGACTTATCCCCCGACGAATTGGCTGAGGCTTGCCAAGATAACGGTTTAACGACTGTTCCGGTCGGGTTAAAATCAGGTACTACCGGAGTAGTAATAAACGACAAAGTTGTGGAAGTTTCCTCTTTGCGTCGCAGTATTAAAACAGAATCCAACAAAAACAATTTCGAATATACCGACGATTGGAGTGCCGATGCTTCCCAACGCGATTTGACCATAAATGCCGTATATGCCGATTTGCACGGAAACGTTTTTGATTATTACGACGGAATTCATGATTTGGAAGCCGGCATCGTACGTTTTATCGGTAATCCGGAAGACCGCATAAAAGAAGATTATTTGCGTATTATGCGTTTTTTCCGTTTCTATTCCCGTTTTGGCAAAGCTCCTATGGATAAAGACGCTTTGCAGGCCTGTATAAAACTGAAAGACGGTCTGCGCGGTATTGCTATTGAAAGAGTGCGCGACGAACTTTTTAAGTTGTTGGTAACTCCGAATGTTACCGAGACCATGCGTATTATATATGATAACGATATCCTCGGTTACTTTTTGCCTAAGTCAAAACACCTTGATGCCTTAAAAAGACTGACCGAATTAGTAGCCGACGCTAAATATGAAGGAAATTTCTTGCGTCGTTTGTTTGTTTTATATCAACCGAACAGTGCTCAAGCTGAAAGCATATCATCAACCTTGCGTTTTACCAAAAAGCAAAAAGACAATTTTACGCGTTGGGCCAAAATCGAAATTCACACCGAAGATTTGGCCTCTCCGACTAATCGCTTGAAATTTATTTATCGCTACGGCAAAGATTTTTGCATAGATAAATTGCTTATAACCGCAGCCATAGAAAAAAATAAGCCGGCTAATCTCAACACCATTCTCCAAGATATTGAAAATGCTGTTGTACCTATATTTCCGGTGCGCGGGAGAGATATAGTTAATGCCGGCATTACTCAAGATGCCAAAATCGGAAACACCTTACTTGTTTTGGAACAACAATGGATAGACAGCGACTTTTCGCTTACTCGCGACGAACTCTTAAATTCAATTAAAGCTTAAAAGTAAAGTTTAACGACATTTTCTTTATTTCTGCAACCGCCCGGTGTTTCAACTTTGGCGGCACTGAACGGGTTGCTTCGGCTCCATATGCAATCAGCCTCGCTCAAGTCAGAGAGTTCTATATAATAACCGTTCTCGTAAGGAATAACATCCCACTCGGTATTTTGCAAACCGTTAAATTGCAGATTTTCTTTGCTTAAATTCTGATAACCGTGCATAAAACCGCTTTGAATTTCCAAATTAAGCAAAGCTATATCCTGCTGTATGCGTACTCTGCCGAAGCTTTGACGCATTTGCCCCAAACCGCGATAACCATCCGCACTCAACAAACCATCCATTGCCAAACCGCCGAAACTGTCGGCCATTTGCGCATCAGCCGCAACTGCATGCAAAACAAAAACCGTTACCAAAATTACCAATCTCATATTCTATACTCTCTTGTTATTATTTCTTATTTTATCACTGAGAAACAAAGCTGCTCCTATTAATCCGGCATCAACCCCCAGACGAGCCGGTTTGATTTCCGGAGCCGAAGTCGGCAACAATAATTTTATAGAGGTATTGACTTTGGCATAATCCACAATCTTTGCCAAACTGCCGGAAAGTGCAAAAACTTCCGTATCCAACAGACGATTTATGCTCAAAAGACCGCAGATTAAATTTTCCTCCCACTCATAATAGATTTTTTTGGCTGTGGTATCTCGCGATTTAACCCGTTCATATATTTTGAAACAATCTGTTTCCGAGTACTCGTATTTTTCCGCCAATTTCATTAAACTGCGGCCGGAGAAATTCATTTGCACCTCACCTGCCGCACCGCTTTTGCCATGCAACAAAGTTCCGTTGCATATAATTCCGCACCCCACATCGGTACCCAATGTAAGCATAACCCCGTGTTGCACATTAAGCAGATTTCCCAACTTAAACTCAGCCCAAACCGCCGCGTTGGCATCATTTTCCATAACATATTCAGTCTTAAAAATCGCTGCAAAATCTATATTTTCGTAGCCGACCGGCAAATTATTCGGTTTGCCGGTCAGTTTATTATCTTTCACAACGCCGGCCGTTGCTATTGCCGCCCTGTCAAACACGGTTTCTGCAACGCATTTTCTGAAATATTCGCTGATATCCTCACAGTTCTGCGGAGTGGCAACTTTTTTAACATCAGTCAGCAACTTGCCGTGTTCATCAACAAGTGCTGAACTTATTTTACTGCCGCCGATATCAAAAGATAATATTTTCACGGCTTAGCCTTTTCGATATGTCGTTGCCAAATGATTTCCGCTATAATCACCAAAGCAAACAGCAATGAAGGTGTGTTAAAAAGTATCATCTGTATTGAATTAAGATAAAGTCCGTAAAGTGTCCAACACAGCATTCCCAGAGCATAAATCAAATAGCTCAAAAGAGACAGCCCGTTAACATCTTTTGTTTTTATGGTTCGTATGGTTTGCGGCAAAAAACAGGTCGCCGTACAAATACCGGCAATATATCCGCACCAATCTCCCGCTGATAGTCCCCAAAGCTCCATAGCCATTCTCCCTATAAATGTAAATTACCGATACAGGCATTATACATATATAAGGTAAAAACTTGGTTAGCATAAAAAGAGAAAAATAAACTTCCTATTCGCCAAGAGATTCAATAAATTTTTCTGATTCTTTCAAGAACTCGTCATATTGTTCGGGCGTCATTTTTTCTTTGAGTTCGGAAATTACCTTGTTGGCAAAAACATCAAAGTCGTCTTCGAAGCCCAAATCATCTTTCAAGCTGACAACTTACAATCCTTTCATCTCTCTTAATTACGCTGTTATGTATATTAAAACATAATTTGCAATTTTTGTCAATAATATAAATATCTGATACAAAAACCATATTTTCAGGCTATATTTCTTATATTCCCAAAATGGTCTTTGACGGAATAATATTGCGTAATTTCGGGTTACCTTCCGCGTCTTTATATGCTATTATGCTCGGATCTATTTCCAAATCGGCAACGCTGTTAACCCTTATCATATTCATCTCTATTGTGCCTAACAATTCATCGCGGGTTCTGTCTATGGCTCCTTGTATTTTCCCCGACATACTGTTAACGTTGCTCAAAACCACATAACCATGTTGGTATTTCCCTTCTTTTTCCGCCACCTTTATCCACAGAAAAGGTATGTGATCGGTTTTCCAATTTCGCTTTCCGACCATTGCTTTTTCAAAAGTTGTTAAAACCCATCCTAATACATTATAGGGATGAGCCGCACACTTTTGCTTAAGTTGCTTATTGATATTGTTATTGTCAATTTTAATTTTGACTATGTATGAAGGCTTATATTTTTCATCAATAACTTTATACAAAGCCCTGGCAAAATTTCTGATTTTCACATCTTTGTCGTTTTGTTGTGTCGTATCCATCTCTCATCTCCCATAATTTGTTTACATAAATGCCTTATTTAGCTCAAACTGCAAAGTTGATAAGGTTAAATTTCACCTTTAACAAATCATTTTCAGCATATCATATTCTATCTTTTTGACAATTAAAAAATTTTTTACGACAATTATTTTCAAACATACGAAAAAAATGTTAATTTTATTTATAAAGAAAAGGCCACCTTCCGGTGGCCTCTTGTGTTATTGGAGCGGGTAATGGGGTCCACTCCGTTTTTTATAAAAGCATTGATTTTACTTGCTTTTGCATTTTGCTTAAGCTTGGTTTCAACCAAAAGCATCACAGTATGCATCACACTTAAATTTAAACAAATTATAACGCGAATTTTATAAAATGTACACGTTTTTATTCAACATCGTGCAAAAAATATGGTTTTAAAAATGTAATTTTTTTCTTTCGTAGATTCAAATAGTTAGACGGAAAATTTTCTTCGTCTGAAAAATAATTTTAAAAAGCCCTGATTTTTAAAAATTCTATATTTTAGGGAGTGAATTTTTCCTCCCGATGTATGACGTGATGAGCGTCATCTATTCTCGCGTTTTAACAATTAAAAGGATTTATTCACCATGAATAAATATATAAAAAGAATAATCGGGGATTTTCAAAAACCGAAAGAACCGATTTATTATACATCTTTATTCAAATCTTGTGCAATTGGAGAATACAATTTGAAAGACCATTTAGGCTTGGTTTGTGCTGTAGGTAATGAGATTGTGTCTCAAAGAGCTAAATGGGCGCAAGAACTTTATCCTGAATGTAAAGTCGTCTGTGGCGACATTTGGGATAAAGATGTCTTTGAGAAGCTCGTACAACTTCATAAAGAAAAAGGTTGTACTGGCGTTATGGCTAGCTGCGCATGTCAAAGTTATACTTTAGCAAACTCAAAAAGAAATCCATCGGACAAGCGAGGTCATCTCTTTGAGCCGACGCTTGAGTTTATCAAGTATACGGTTCCTGAGTGGATTCTCATTGAGAATGTGCCACAGATGTTAACAGTTAAACTCGACGATGGACGGATTGTCGGACAGTACATTGTTGAAGAACTCAAGAAAATGGGCTATATCGTACATTATGGTGTACAGAATGCAGCAAATTTTTTCGTTCCTCAAAACCGTCGTCGCGCAATTATTTTAGCTCGTAAAGCTAAGGCATGGGAGTTGCCAACGCTTTTTGACGAGATAATCACGCTTGAAGACGCTATTGGAGATTTACCATCAATTGAGTGTGGTGAAGATAGCGGGATTAAATATCATGTTGCACCGATGTGGGCATTACTGTAAAAGAAAGAATTTGCATGTTGTTGACGTCTTTTTTGAAACTTCCGGAATAAAATCTTATGAAAAAGACTGTATGAACAAGCTTCTTGACTACCTTAAACGCAATAAAACCAAACAATCGGTGGTATTTTATTCAAGAAAAACTTATCTCAAATACGTTGATATAAGCAAATTACTGCCTTTTATGCAATCCGGTCAAATTGAGCTCAGATTTGCTAAAGACAACGTTATTATAAGTCATTAAGATGAAAAAACTGTCCTTACTTCGCTTTTTTCATAATCTCTTTCCATTTTGCAAAGTGACCGGACAGGAAATCGTAGTTAAATTTTGACATCTCTGTCTTTATCTGTTGCAAAGTATGGTTAGAATACGATTGCTCCATCGTGGTTTTACCTTCCCAACCGATGATATCATTGATAAAAGTTGCAATAATACCGGCATTTTGCATAGCTATACTGGCATTTTTCCGAAAAGAGTGAAAATCGTAACTGTCTTTAGTGCCTGATTTTACGCCGATTTTCTGCAAAAAGTTAAGAA
>JAGDBT010000107.1 GCA_017958895.1 Alphaproteobacteria bacterium
GAACGGAGCGGCCTATAACCTGTACGGCAAACGCTTGGCTCGTTTCGGAACAGAGTTTAACACTTCCGTAACTTACGATTTGTCAGAAAATACTTCGCTGAACGTAGGATACGAAGGCAAGTTCCGCAAACATTATCAAGATCATACCGGTTATCTCAATTTCCGTTATGAGTTCTGATAAGGCAAAAAAAGAAACCCCCGCAGAAAAGCGGGGGATTTTTTTATAAAACATCTGATTAGAGAGACTTTTACTTTTCTTCTTCTAAAGGATAGTCTTGCTTTTTGAAAAATTCTTTACGTTGTTTGCGCGTCATTGACCAAATATTTCCCCAACCATTTATCGGTTGCACGGTATATAATGATTCAAAATTAAAGTTGCGAGAAAAGAAAACGGAAGTGGTTTTAGTATAATTATTCATCGGGCAAAAGCCGTAAAAATCCACTTGCAACAAATTTGCCTCACGCAAATTTTTTACCGCACCGGCATATTCCAAACTGGTATTTATGCGATCACTGTCATCCAAAATAACCATTCCGCCCGCGGCCAAACATTTAGTTGCAGTCAATGCACATTCGGCACGACGTTTGCCGTCTATGGCAATAACATCGTATTTTTCATTATCCGCAAAAATTGTATCCTCATACCCCTCTTTTTCATCGCAATAGCGCATTTCCCAATTGCCTGCCTTAAATTCTTTGGAAAACTTTTCAAACCATTCGGGATTATCTTCAATGCTCACAACCTTTTGCGCCCGCTTTGCCCAATACATTGACGAATAGCCGGTACCGAATTCAAAAATCTTCTTTTGACGATAATCAAATTGTGACAAATATTCAATTGCCGGATAAGTATACCACGGCAGCGGATTGCCGTCACGATCTATACATACCTTTTCATTCATACTGCGTTCAATGGCAAAATCTTTCTGCCACATTTCAATAAACTGCTGAAATCGTTGACTATACATCTTTTTCTCCTGTCTTTTGATGTATAGCACATTTTATTTAAAAGCCAAGTTTTTTCATTTTATGGCGATTATTATTGATTTTTTAAGCGGAACAACCTATATTTTTATAAGAAATACAACAAAGGAGAATTTAAAATGGAATTTAATGATATTCAACCGAAATCAAGTGTTGAAATTGTCGGACGCACCGCAAGTGATATTGATGAAGGTTTGCGTAGCTATATGATTAAGGTATTCAACTATATGGGGCTTGGTCTGTGCATTACTGCCCTGTGCTCGTATTGGTTTTATGCCGCCGATTTATGGAAAATGTTTTATAACTTACAAACAGGCGGTATGTCAGGTTTGGGTTGGATTGTTACCTTTGCCCCGCTGATTATGATTTTTGCTTTCAGCGCGGTTATTCGCAAAGGCAGTTTATTTGCCACGCAAGCTATGTTTTGGGCCTTTTCGGCGGTAATGGGCTTATCGCTGTCATCAATTTTTGTGGCCTATACAACCGACAGCATTGTCAGAGTGTTTTTAATCAGTGCCGCGACTTTTGGCGCTATGAGTATTTTCGGTTATACCACTAAACGTGATTTAACCAAAATAGGCAGCTTTATGTATATGGGAGTTTGGGGATTGGTTATTGCTTCAATTGTAAACCTGTTTTTACACAGCACCGCTTTGATGTACACCATTTCTTACATAGCCGTTGTGGCTTTCACGGTTTTAACCGCTTATGATGTACAGAGCATCAAAAACCTCTACTACATATCTAAAAACAACTCGGTTTTCGCGGCCAAAGCGGCGGTTTCCGGTGCTCTGAATTTGTATATTGATTTGATAAACATATTCATCTCTTTATTAAACATAATGGGCAACAGAAGATAATCTGTCCGGTTTTTATCAGCAAAAAGCAGTCACTC
>JAGDBT010000108.1 GCA_017958895.1 Alphaproteobacteria bacterium
AAGACCGATCCCGTCTCTGGCCACCATTAAACTCAAAAAACACTCCTCTGCGAGTGTTTTTTTGGTTTTAAACATGCCGGGATTGAAGCGCCGACACATCGTGGAGGCGGCCGGAGGATAAAAAACAACCTCAAAATGTTGTTTTTTGACGACGGGCGAAGTCCACTTAATGAGCTGAAACGGTAGTTGAAGCGAATTTAGTGGACAAGTGACCGAAGCAAGCTTTGCTTGCAAGACCGATCCCGTCTCTGGCCACCATTAAAATCAAAAAACACTCCTTTGCGAGTGTTTTTTTGGTTTTAAATATTGATGGAAGCGAAGCATCAGGTGGCAAAACATAGACAAATGAGTAATTAAAACATTGCCCTCCCTATTCCCCTTAACTCCTACAATAAAAGAGAAAAACGACCTTTATCTCCATTTTTTGCTTTATTTTAATAATAAATTTATTAAAATAATATATGTTATTTATTATTTTATATTGTATTGATTTTATGTTACATTTTTATTTTTATAATAATTTTATTATTTATATATTGACTTTAAATAATTTTTATCATATTTATAATACTCTATGATTAACTTGATTTTTTATTGAAATAAAACAAATAGGAGAATAAAATGGTAAACGAATTAAGAAAAACATTGGGACGAAACATGCATTTTGCACAAATGAATAACGATATTGACAATCAAATAAAAGATTTGCAAGCAAGAACTGCTTATGATGCTAATGCACAAATGCAAATTAACGCACTCAATCAACAAAGGGACTTAAACGAACAGCAAATGCAACAGCCCATGACTGAGCAAGAGTACGCTCAATACGATGACAATGGTCATTATATCGGCAATAGCGCTCGACAAACTACACCACAAAATATCAACGGAATCGGGCAAGCACTCACCGATGGCATCAACCATGCGGCACAGGGAATTAGCTTAGGTTGGAGTGATGAAGCATTCGGTGCTGTCGGCGGCGTCGGAAGAGTAATGGCCAATGGTGTCAGACGTACTTTAGGTCATGATGTAAACGGCGAAAGTTTTGGTGATGCATGGAACAAAGGCTATCAGGAGTATAGGGATTTTGCGCGACAAGAATTACAAGATGGTTACGAACGTAATCCCACGATATCCTCCGGTGCGGAAGTTGTCGGAGCCGCAATGTCACCTATTACACCATTTAAGGCTAAAGGTTATACCAGTGCAACACTCGGCAAATTTATTTCACATCCGGAAGATATTGCCCGCGCACGTTGGCTGAACTCCTTGGCCACAGGAGCGATTAACGGTGCCGGATATACTAACCGAAACTCGTTGAGTGAATATGGCATGAATATTGCAACGGGTATCGGAACTAATTATCTAGGTACTAGTTTAGGAAATGGACTGTTCGGCAGCGGTAATAATATGTATAGATTTGGACGCGGAACAATGAATGCTTTTGCCGATTCCGTACCATATACCTACGATTTGCATCAAAGGATGAAAAATGAAAGGTAAAAGTAACTATTTTGATATAATTTTAGATATTGTCGCTTTAGTTATGATATTCCACTTCCGTACCGCGGCGAAAGATTGGCTTGCAATACTATGTCTGTGGATATTCATATTATACCTTATGTGGTATGATATATATGCTAAAAATAAAAAACTTGCTGTAGTTCCATTGTGGCTTTATCTCATTGGGTACTATGCCGTATATTGGAACGAAATGCGAAATATCTTCAGTTTCTTAAAAAATCTCTTATTCGGATGGATAATATGAATACTGCGATGAGTATCGGAACTAATTATTTACGTACTAGTTTAGGAAATGGACAGTTCGGCAGCGGTAATGATATGTATAAAATCGGACGCGGAACAATGAATGCCGGAATCGTGGAACAAAGGCTATCAGGTGTATCGGAATTTTCAGGCCATATTTTTGATAAAAGCCAAAACTTCATCAACATGACCGGCGACTTTTACCTTTCGCCACTCTTTTATAATTTCGCCCTTTTCGTTCAAAACAAATGTTGAACGTTCTATTCCCATATATTTGCGTCCGTACAGCGACTTTTCTTTCCAAACGCCGTATCTTTCCGCCAACGAATGATCCGCATCAGACACCAACATAAAATTAAGATTTTGCTTTTCTCGGAATTTTTGATGACTTTGCGGACTGTCGGGACTAACTCCTACCACCTCGACAACCGCAGTCAACCGGCTCATATTATCGCGAAAATCGCAAGCTTCTTTTGTGCAACCCGAAGTGTTATCTTTCGGATAAAAATACAGCACGGTTGTTTTTCCGCTCAAATCCTTCTCGGAAAAATCAACAATATTTCCTTTAGCGTCTGTTGCCTTAAAATTCATTTATTTGCCCTTTCAGAAATCAATATCAGGAATAACCGTTGCGGTTGCTGGCTCTTATTAAAGATTTGCTTTTATATAAATCATAGCGCGGTTTATCTTTAACCGAGCAAATATTCTGAATAAAATTATCCCTGTATTTTTCCGGTATATTCAACAAACGCAGCATAACTTCCCACGACTTAGCCACCGAATCCATATTATCATGCGAATATCCGCCCAAATCGCTCAAACCGTTACGTTTTGCCCCGTTAATAACTTTGTTTACAATCTCCGTGCGATATTCTATCAAATGCGGATATTTGGAATGTTCCTCGGCATAACAGCGCACTCCCGGCAACAATCCTCTGCACAAATTAAGCGGCACATTCAAACCTTTGGTATGATTTCTTTTTATACCCGGATGCTCACGAATAAACGGTTGAATATCAATTATTCTGAATTCCTGCTCCTTGCCGGCATATAAAATATTTCCCGTATTGGTAAATAATCCCCCGTTGCAAACATCTATTGAATATTCTCTTGAAGAAAGAAAATGCAAGTCATCATAAAGCCTGTCTATTGCCGCATTCGGCATATCGGCGATTGCTCTTGACCAGTTCATAGTTTTCAATAGAGCTATTTCACTTGTGGGTTTACCGACTGAACTTTTATCTATTTCCATTGAAATTCCCGGACAATAAAGATTTATCGTAACCAAAGAGGTCATTTTATCGTCATTTAATCCCCAATAAGCCACCGGTTGTGCGTAATTTCTGCCCTCAAATATATCTTCTTGCGGAATAAATTTATCCGTAAAAATCTTCTTGGCCAATTCTTCAAAAGCCGGCGCATCTTTACTGACCCTTACCGTATAATCGGGGTTGGTCGGTATTTTATAAACGGTAGCTTCTTCCCCTTCGCCCAGAATCTGCTCGCCGCTCATGGCAAAAACAACCTCATCTATTGTCGGTAATTTTCTTGATTTCATTTAAATCTCTCCACACACGCCGACTATTATAGCAAAAAAATTAACCACCGTCAAGTTTTGTCTATACTTTTTTATAAAAAAAACGGCGAGGGTTTCCCTCACCGTTAAAAATCTGCAATATGATTTTTATTCTTCACTCGGCAATTCTTCTCTTTGAACTGCATCATTAGGACTTTCTTCTCTATCAGAAACAATTTCCTCTGCCGTAGCCAAAATAGCACTAAGTTGGCAGAAAGTCCCAACAAAAGCGATAAAAGCTCCTATTTGCCACATTTTGAAACCGGTTATACCGACAACAGCCAGCAATCCCAGAACAGTTTTTCCGATAAGCAGTCCCACGAACCAACCGGCAAAAGCGCCAAACAGAATAATCGTTAAAATCGTCATAAGGCTTATAAACATCGCCTCAACTAATTTTCTAATACTATCCATATATATTTAAATTATAAGTTAATTGCTCAAAGTATATCCTTTTTCTGAAATTTGTCAATATTTTAAATTTCAGAAAAAATTAACATCTTCTCTTTAAACTTATGGCATTAACATTTTACAAGGAGATAAATCATGAAAAAAACAATTTTGGCCTTTTTAGCTTCCTTATTATTATCTTTAGGTGCTCATGCCGCAGATGTGCAAAACCCGGATGATACTTTAGTACTTAAATTAAAAGACGGCGACGTTATTATTCAGATGTATCCGGATGTGGCTCCAAATCACGTGGCTCGCATCAAAGAGCTGGTTCGTCACGGTTTTTATGACGGCTTAAAATTCCATCGTGTTATTGAAGGTTTTATGGCCCAAACCGGCGATCCCAGAGGTGACGGCACCGGCGGCAGCGGCAAAAGTCTTAAGGCCGAGTTTAATAACAAACATCACGGCCGCGGCGCAGTTTCCATGGCCAGAGCCGCCAGCCCAGACTCTGCCGACAGTCAATTTTTTATTTGCTTTGAAGATGCCGGTTTCTTAGACGGTCAATACACGGTTTGGGGACAAGTTATTTCCGGTATGGAGTATGTGGATAACATTAAACGCGGTACCGGCAGAAACGGTATGGTAACCGATCCGGATATAATAATATCCATGAAAGTTTTATCGGATATTCAATAATCCTGTCCGTAAGCCGAAGAATTTTTATCTAAGGTATAGACAGTTTTATCAAGCGGCTTATCCGCATAAAAATAAATAACATTTACAAGACTTCTTTCATAAGGATTGAAGTCTTGTATTATTTGTCGGGATAGTCCTTGAGTAAATACCTCGCGCAAAGTATTGTCGATTCGCAAAGAAAATTTATCCGTAAAGCTCGGAGAAGTGATAATATTGGCAATCATTATTCCTCCCGGCTTCAAATGCTTTTTAACCATCTCAAAAAAGTCTTTGGTTACAAAGTTTTCCGGTATGCTGCGCACTGCGGAATACAAATCCACCACAATTATGTCATACTGCTTTTGATTTTTGAGCATATACAAATACGCTTCGGCAAATACAAATTCTTTGTTTTCCGGCAGCGCTTCACCGAAAAAATATTTCTCGGCAACTTCCGGTAAGTTTTTTTCTATATCCACATAGGTATAATTATTGCGTTTGTCATTTACTCCGACCGTAAAAATACCGGCTCCCAAAACCAAAATATCATGTTTTTTATTCTGCGGTAAGGTGTTGATAAAATTTTTGTTTATGAATTTGATGTATCCGAACATCTTGTTTTCATCTTCGGAATATGCCGAAGCGTTTTGCCCGTTTATGAACAATCTTACATATTTTACATCATCTTCGGTCTGCTCAAGCACTTCCATACGCGAAATTGCATCATCTTTAATCAACTGCCTTCTGACCGGCATAATTTTATAATTCAAAATAAAAAATGCCAAACCGATGAAAAACAACAATTTTATACCATAAGTAACAGGTTGTCTTTTCGCGGCCAAGGCAAAAGAAGCTCCTGCCGTTAAACAACACAAAAATAAAATAGTGTTGTTCATTCCCCAAAACGGCATAAGAACTAAAGTGGTTAACAACGAACCGGTTACACTGCCTATGGTATCAACTGCCATAAAGCGACCGGTATAATTGACATTAAAGTGATGAACAAATCTGCCGATAACGGATGTTATATATCCCAACACCACAGAAGGAAAAGATAAAAACAATAAGGAATATATAAATACATTCCAACGCGCCGCCATCATATTATTAAAAAACAAAAAACGAAAAACGCTCTCCATAAAGCCGTATGAGCAAACCAGCGCATACCATATACATAAACAATCCAATAAACGAATCATGTTATTTCTTTGGTGATGCAGGCGAAAGTTTATTACCGAACCGATATAATAACCAAGCGATAAAAACAGCAAAATAACCGCCATAACAATAGAAGTTATAATAGCATTAGAACCGACAAAATTTACCATTTGTCGCAAAATTATGAGTTCAAAAGATAAGCTGGTAAAACCGACAACACAAACCACGGACAACAATAAAAATTTTAACTTTGCACTCATATTAATGTCTCCGTGATAATTTTTCGGTCTTTATATCATAAACGAACTACAGCTCCGCCCCAGGTAAATCCGGCTCCCATCGCACAAAAAACAAGCAAATCACCCTTCTTTATGCGCCCGGAAAGCATATTTTCATAAATAGCCAACGGAATAGAGGCCGCAGAAGTATTACCATGATGATCTACCGTAACAATCACCTTTTCTTGTGGAATATTCAAACGTTCTCCCACACTTTCTATAATTCTGATATTTGCCTGATGCGGAACGAACCAATCAATATCCTCACTTGATATACCGGTCTCTTTCATAACTTGTTCCGCCGCTTCCGACAAACGTACAACCGCGTGCTTAAACACTTCTTTGCCGTTCATCTCCACAATTCCGGCGGTTTGCGTTGAAGAAACACCACCGTTGGTTTTTAAAACATCAAACAAAGAACCATCAGAATGTATGCAAACATCCAACACACCGGTATCCTCACTCGTTCCTTTGCCCTCGCGAGCTCTCAAAACTGCCGCTCCGGCACCGTCTCCGAACAAAACACAAGTATTTCTGTCTGTCCAATCAATAATTTTAGAAACACATTCGGCACCTGCAATAACCGCTGTCTTTATCTGCCCCAAACGTATCATATTGTCGGCAAGCATCAATGCATAAATAAATCCGGCGCAAGCAGCCGAAATATCAAAAGCCGGAATCCCTGCTCTGAACCCGAGTCTGCCGGCAATTTTTGTTGCACTTGACGGAGTGGTGTTATCAGGCGTAACCGAAGCCAAAATAAACAAATCAACATCTTCAGGACTTATACCGGCATTTTTAATAGCTTCCGCTACCGCGTCTCCGGCAATCATTGAAGTGGTTAGATCTTTGTCAGCTATATGGCGACTTTGAATTCCCGTACGAGTTCTAATCCACTCATCATTGGTATCAACCATATTTGCCAAATCATCATTTGTCAGCACTTTGGGCGGCAAACAATGACCAAAACCTATAATTTCACTTCTAATACACGTCATATAATATATCCTGAGAAAGTTCGTCTAAATCAACATGTTCAACTTCATCTCTTATAGTCTGAACAAAGTTTTGACGCACTAATTTACATGCATTATCAACTGCATAAGAAAAGCCGAGTGCATCGGTTCCGCCATGGCTTTTAACCGACAAGCCGTTCAAACCGACAAACATTGCTCCGTTATATTTGCGCGGATCAACCCGTTTTTTAAGCCCCCATAAAACAGGCAGAATAAAAGGCAAACCAATCTTAGCCCAAACAGATCTTTTAATTGTATTTTTCAACAGTCCCGCTATCATTTTTGCCGTACCTTCCATGGTCTTCAGGGCAATATTTCCCGTAAACCCGTCGGCAACAATAACATCGGCATAGCCTTCGCTTATCTGATGAGGTTCAATATAACCTATAAAATTCAAGTCCAAATGCGTACCTTTTATCATCTTGGCCGCCTGATGAATTTCTTCGCGACCTTTCATTTCTTCCGCACCGATATTCAAAAGTGCGATTCTCGGACGCTCCAAACCCAGAGTATGCTTGGCCAGAATATTACCGATAATGGCAAATTCCGCCAAATTCACGGCGCTGCATTCCGTATTCGCGCCTAAATCCAACATTACGCACATTCCGTTTTTATGCGGAATATTGGTACAAATAGCCGGACGATGAATTTTTTGAATGGTTTTAAGTATCATTTTGGATATTGCCATCAATGCTCCGGTGTTGCCGGCTGAAATAACCGCCATGGCTTCGCCCTTACGCACTGCGTCAATAGCCATATACATACTGGTATTCTTGTTACGAATAACCTGAGAAGGTTTGTCTTCATTACGAACATATTCCGGTGTATGAACGACGCTGCAAAAATCCTTCATTTTCGGAAAACGTTTCATTTCCGCCGTTACTTTTTCTTCATCACCGAATAAAATAAACTTTATATCGGGATTGTTCTTATGAGCCATAAGAACCCCCTCTACTACGACACGAGGGGAATTATCTCCCCCCATTGCATCTACTGATATGACCAGATTATTTTCAGACACAACCTGCTCCGTATTCTGTTTGTTTTTTATTTTGCTTCTTTATGAGCAACAACTTCTTTACCATCATACTGACCGCATTTTCCGCAGACATGATGAGGTCTCTTTAATTCACCGCAATTCGGACATTCCTGATATGCATTAGGTGTCAAAGCGTCATGTGAACGACGCATATCACGGCGAGATTTAGATGTTTTCTTCTTTGGTGTAGCCATTTCTTTTCTCTTTTTGTTAATTAATTACACAAACATTCGGCGCTATATTTAGCACAGCTCCTTTTAAAAAGCAAGCAAAAATAACGCTTACGAACGATTATGTGTCTTGTATATATTTTTTTTTGCAATTTGCAAGCACTTTTTTGGTTAAAATAACTATTTTTTTAATTTACCCAACACGGCAAACGGATTCTCCTTTTCCGAAGTTTTTTGTTCGGAATAATCCGTAAAATGGAACTCTTCTCCCTGGGCCCGCGGATAATCTTCCAAATTAAGAGCTATTTGCTCCAAACATATATCGGCCAAATTCAAAACACCGTTTTCAATAATGTCCGGCACTTCATCGTTTATGCCCTGTTCCATTTCATGAATATCTTTGTATGTTGCCTTGGTATCATATATAAGTTCAAACGGAGCTTGAATCTCTTTCCAAAAATCTTCCAGACTTATAACGCTTTTCAACAAAACTTTCGCCGAAACTTTTCCCCAAACGCGCAAAATGTGCTCTTTTTTATTCAGTTTAAGAAAAATTTCCCCCACAAAATCTTTAACTCCCTCAACCTGCAAAATTTCGGTTATATCCGCCAATTCATCGGCATCAGGTTTAAGAACGAATTTATACTGCTGTTGATTTAATTCATCTATTTTCAGCAAACATGAAAAATTTTTTTGCATTATAAAATCCTTGTGATATATATATTTGATATGTATAAATTATAAGGAATAATACGGATGTCAATACGCAATTTGTTTTTTCTCCTAAGTTTCATATTTTGTACCGCTTGTTCGACTGATATTTTTTCAGATTACAACGGCAATATCCCGGAAGAAAGTAAAATAGAACAAATCAAGGTAGGTCAAACCCGCCAAGAAGTATATAATATCCTCGGAGCCCCGAGTATAACCACAGCTTTGAGCGATGATCATTGGATATATATGTCTTCAACAATTCGTCGTGTCGCTTTTCTGAACCCTCACGAAATTGACCGACAAATTTTGGCCTTAACATTTAAAGATGATAAAGTCAGCAAAATCGAGCGCAAAACTCTGGCTGATGCCAACAATATATCCATTAACGGAGATGAAACCAAGCCTGCCGAACGCAAAATCGGTTTCTTTAGAAAATATTTCGGCGGTGTAGGCACTTATATGCCATTCGGCGGCAAAAAAGAAGATGAAGGACTTTAAAATTGATTGAGAATTTAACTGATAAATTGCCGGAAATACTGGCTCACTTCGGAATTCAGGGCAGTCTGGGAGAAGTTTTTGAGGGCCCTCTGATTACCGATGTACAATTCAAACTGAGTGAAGGCTCAAAATTCAGTTATGTAGAAAAACTCATAAAAGATATCGCTCGTGAATTGGGCGTGAGCGGCATAAGAGTTTCACAAATAGCCAATTCCACATACATAAGTTTTGAAATTCCGCAACCTAAGGCTCAAACCGTGCCTTTCGGGCCGATTACCCAAACCGAAGAGTTCATCTCTTCTTCTTATGCTTTACCGATTTGTGTCGGCGTAAATATGCATGGTAAACCGGTGATGAAAGATTTAAGTAAAATGCCGCATTTGTTGGTTGCCGGAACTACCGGCTCGGGAAAATCCGTCGGTCTTAACTCTTTTATCTTATCTTTGATAAACAAAAAGACGCCGGAAGAGTTGCAATTTGTACTGATTGACCCGAAACGCATAGAATTCAGTATGTATAACAACCAAAAATATATGCTGCAACCGGTCATAACCGATATGAGCGAGGCAAATGCTTGCCTGCGCTGGTTGTGTACCGAAATGAACGAACGTTATACGAAGTTTGAAAAAAACATGGTTCGCAATATCGGCGAATATCATGCCAAGGGTAAACCGATGTCGTATATCGTTTGCGTTATCGATGAATTTGCCGATTTGATGATGTTTGATAAAACCGTGGAAAAACAGGTTCAAATGTTGGCTCAAAAATCACGCGCCGCCGGCATTCATCTTTTAATAGCAACGCAACGTCCGTCAGTTGATGTTATTACCGGCACCGTTAAAGCCAATTTACCGACCAGACTTTCTTATAAAGTTTCGTCTCCGGCCGATTCCATGACCATTCTTAATACGGCGGGAGCCGAAGATTTATTGGGACGCGGCGATTCTTTGTTATTAGAAGAAAACGGCACTTTAACCAGAATTTTAGGTACTTATGTTTCCGATGAAGATATAATGAATACTTTAGAGGCTTTCCGTTGCAAAACAACCCCTAAAAGCTATGATAAAGAGGTTACAGCTTATTCCGAGCAATCGCCGGCCAAAGAAACCTCAGCCGCTTCCAAAGAAAAGCCTAAGAAAGGTTTTTGGTCGAGAATCGGAGATTTCTGGGACAGACTGGGTGTAAGAGTACAAAAGAGAATTATCAATTTTCTGATTACCTGCGGCATGGCCGTATTCGGTTATAAAACCGCCAAAAAATCATCAACAAGCACTTCTTCCACCAAAAAATTGGTACGCAAAAGCGTGGTTAAAGCCTTAACCAAGAAGAAGCGCTGATACGATTTTTTTTAAGAATGACCGGTTTGCCAAACGAACCGGTCTAATTTTATGCCCGTTTCATCTAAGGCGCGTTCCCATTTTTCCTGATCTTTGGTGCGGAATAACAATTCTTTATCCGAATCAATAACCATCCAATCGCTGTTGGCAATTTCACTTTCCAATTGCCCCGGTTGCCAGAAAGAATATCCCAAAGCCACCAGTTTATCATCCGGCCCGTGATTAAAAGCGATATCGGCAATAATTTCCGTAGTGGAAGAAACCGCAATACCGTTGCCTATAATAATTGTGCCGTCTTTAACATAATCGGTTGAATGCAAAACCATACCGCGAACCTGTTCCAAAGGTCCGCCCGTATATAAACATACCTCATTCAACTTTTCATAGTTTTGTAAAGGTAACTGCATGGTTAAATCTGAAAAAGTATATTTATCAAGCGGTTTATTGATAATAACTCCCATGGCACCGCGCTTGCCGTGCGAACAAATATAAACAACGGACTTGGCAAAACACCCTTCCTCGTCAAGGATTGGCATTGCTACCAAAAATTTGCCGGTCAAGGCATATTCTTCTCTAAAGCCGTCCATTTGCCCGTTCGCCTTAAAAACTAATTGTTTCTTTACTATTTAAATGTATCATATTTTTTGCAAAAGTTAAAGCCAAAACGATGAAACACCTGTTTTTTTATATAGTTTACTTTTTATTGCTTTTCAATACCTCGGCCTCAGCGACCGAACCGCTTGCTTTGCCTGATGATTTTGAGGGAAAATTCACCAGACAATTATTGCAAAACACAGATAATCCTTCGGAAAATGCCGATTTTGAGCAAACCATTAATTATTTCGGTGAAATAAGTCTTTATATTTACAAACATTACACGGTGGAACAAATAGCTCAAGAGGATTTTATTGAAAAACTTAAACCTTTCTTCCCTAATGACAGCGAATATGATTTACAAGAAAAACAGGCTTGGTTGGTAAACGGTATTTCCGCTTATAACAAAGGACAAGAATATTACAACAGTTTTATGGAAAAGCTGCTTTTCACTCCCCCTGCACGCGTGGTAAAAAACGAATCAGACTTTGACCATCCCGATGAAGTCAGTTATGTGGAAGCCCAACCGGGACATTATATAAAGGTTTATAATTTCAAAAAATTTCTCACTTACGGGCAAAATGAAGAAGTACAGGCCATAGCCGATTTTCAAGAAGCTCAGCTTAATCCTAAAGGGTTTCACAACACTTTAAAAAATGCCGTTCAACGTTTGGAATGGAAAAAACTGTTCTTTTACGGCACCGTTTTCAAAAATCCGCTGTTATCCGATTTAGGTGTTGCGGAGTGGCAAAAAAACAATGATATTTCCGCCAGACTGTTATCCCCGCATACTTACATTGACGGACATAAAGAATTGGATTTCGGCATACAAATAAACACCGAACCTTTTACTTTTATTCCGGCCAATAATCCGCAACCGGATATATACAAACCTACTGCCGACTTCAGTGCTTCGGAAAATGTGGAAAGTGCCGAATTGCTTTATCCGGCCCCTCTGACAACCGTAAAACATCCGCATATACACAAATATTTCGGAAACTTTATGTTGCCGATAAAAGTGCGGGTTACAGACCCCAAAAAACCTTTGATTTTGCGCGCAACCTTAAAATTATTATCCTGTGATAACAGTCTTAATTGCTCGCCGACTGAATTTAAACTTGAACTTTCTCTTAAATCAAAAGGAACGGAAATCTTTAATAACGGCTACGAAAACTATTTCTTCGTCAACAATTCCATATTACCGAAAGCTGATTTGAAAAAATTGCAATTAAACCGTCTTGTTTATGATAGTGATGATGACGGACCTTTCCTGCGTTTAAAGTTTAAGAGCAAA
>JAGDBT010000109.1 GCA_017958895.1 Alphaproteobacteria bacterium
AAACTCCGGTAACATTGGAATGGAATAACGGACAGGGCTTGATTTTTCGCAACGAAATTTCCCTTGATGAAAACTATTTGTTCAATATCAAACAAACCGTTGAAAACAATTCCGGTGCTGCGGTAACTCTGGTACCTTACGGGCTTTTCAGCAAACGTTTGCAAGAAGAACAAACCCGCGGTATTGTACATGAGGGCTTTACCGGTGTTATTGACGGCAGTCTGGAAGAAATCAGATATGCCAACCTGGCTGAAACTCCTGAAGAATTCGAAACCACCGGCGGTTGGGTTTCCTTTTCCGACAAATATTGGTTCGGAGCTTTTATTTTTAACGGAGCCGCACAACAAAAAGTCAGTGTGCGAAAAATAAAAGATGATTTATTCCAACTTGATTATAAAGGTTTGCCTTTGCAAATTCAATCCGGCAGCAGTGCTTCGGTTGATACCGGACTTTATGCCGGCGCTAAAGAGATAAAACTCTTAGATAAATATGCCAAGAAAATTAAAAAATTTGATTTAAATGTTGATTTCGGTTGGTATTATTTCATAACAAAACCGTTTTTCTATATTTTGGACTTTTTATACGGCTTTATCGGCAATATGGGCTGGGCTATTCTTTTATTTGCCTTTCTGTTACGTTTGGCAATGTTCCCGATTGCCAACAAGTCTTTTGAAAGCATGTCCAAGATGAAAAAAATTCAGCCGAAAATAATGATTTTGCAAGAGATGTATAAGGATGACAAACCGGCCTTGCAACGTGCCACCATGGCTCTTTATCAAAAAGAAAAAATCAATCCGGCTTCCGGCTGTTTGCCGCTGTTTATTCAAATCCCTATCTTCTTTTCTTTGTATAAGGTGCTGAATATTGCCATTGAGATTCGTCATGCCCCGTTTATCGGTTGGGTAAAGGACTTATCCGCACCGGATCCTCTCGTGATTTCTTCTTGGTCTCATATTTATATCCCTTCCATGTTAGATATAGGTGTATGGCCGCTGATTTATGGTTTAACCATGTTTTTGCAAAATCGTCTTAATCCGAAACCGGCCAACAAGGATCAGGCCCGCATGTTTGCTTTAATGCCGATTGTCTTCACTCTGATGTTTGCTCATTTTGCCGTCGGATTGGTAATTTATTGGACTTTAAGCAACGTTCTTTCCATTTTGCAACAACGCGCCATCATGTATAAAAACGGAGTTAAATAATGCCGGAAAAATTCACTCCAGAACAGATTTCCGCCGCGGAAGCACAATTCTGCAAAAACTGTGAATTCATGCTCGGAGTGGCAAAATTAGACCAACTGCCCGACGCAATTTATGAAGAAGTTGCGTTTGCCGGACGTTCCAATGTCGGAAAATCAAGTTTGTTAAATGCCCTTTTTAACCAAAGAAAACTGGCAAAGACCTCTTCAACACCGGGCAGAACTCAGCAACTTAATTTTTTTAATTTCGATAATAAAATTTATTTGGTTGATTTGCCCGGCTACGGATATGCCAAAGCACCGGAAAGCATGGTTAAACAATGGCAACAAACCTTGAAGACTTATTTGCGCGGCCGGCCTAATTTGCGCCGAGTTTTTGTGTTAATCGATGCAAGACACGGCATAAAAAAAGAAGACGAAGAAATTATGAAAATGCTGGATGATGCTGCTGTATCATATCAGATTGTCTTAACAAAAGCTGATAAGACATCCGCCGCAGAACTGCAAAAAACCCTGCAGAAAAGCGCAGAAACCATCGCTAAGCACGGCGCTGCCATGCCGGATATTCTTGCTACCAGCTCGGAAAAGAAAATCGGACTGGACCTGTTAAAAGCTGAAATATGCAGTCTGTTACCTGAAAATTAAGTCACTTCCGTAATGGCACGTTGGTTACCTAAACGTTGAATCTGTACCACATGCAATTTCCGTTTCATTTCATCTAAGGTCTGCTCCACATTTACCGCACCGTTGGTAGAAGCCATAATACGTTTAATAAATTGCAGATAGGCCTCTTGTGAACTTTCAGCGTGAATGGTGGCAAAACAGTTATCGTGACCGGAACCCATAAGTTGCCAAATACCGCTGGCATTACTGGTGGAAATTTCGCCGCCGATAATGGCATCAGGTGTGAAACGTACGACCAAGTCAATAATTTTTGAATAATCAATACTATTGACTTGCTCGGTACGAGACATCACGAGGTGAACACGGTTCGGATGCGGAACAATCAACTCTCTAGTATCCTCAACCGTAATAATTCGTTTATGAATATCCAAAATTTTCAGCAAATTATTCAAAAAAGTGGTTTTACCGGTTGATGTTGCGCCGCTAACCAAAATATGTTCACCTCGCTTTATATACAGCAACAGCCGTTCGTAAGCGTCATCCGGAACCTTAATATCCTTAAGCGGATTAAGCTTCTGCAACGCCTGTCCCTGTTTAATTCCGTAATCCTCAAGCCCAAACGCCACATCATCAGAGTGCAGACGAATAGCCAGCGCAATTCCGCCGGTTAAATCCTCCTCATCATACATAACGTTTTTGCCACAGATTGCGGAAAAACGGTGGTCCCCCGGAATGGTCGCATAGACCAAAGGAGTACCTTGAAGCGGATCAAAGTTCAATTCATACGTATTTGCTATAATATAAAGCAAATCCGTTAAATATTCCTTAGAAAGCTTCTCATCTTTATACATAACCCACGGATAGGCACGTTTACCGCGCATTCTCAGCCAAATTTGGCCGGCACGATTGATTGCCACTTCCTCTAGGTTATCCTGATTGTACCAATAGGATAATGGTCGTAAAACTGATTCTAATACTGAAAAATCACTCATCTACGCCCTCCTATAATAACTCCGGCAAATTGTCATCCGGATTAGTTTTTCCCGAAGACGGATAGGCCTTTTTGCCGTCTGTTGAAGGCGGAGTATTGCCTGTTCCGTTAGCCGGTGGCACATAACCCACGGCATTTCTTCCCGTACCGTTTGACGGGCCTGATACCGGTCTGACATTCTCACGATAATTGCCTCTCACTGCAACCGAACCGTCTCCATGACCCTCCGGATGGTCAGTTGTAAGTCCCTGCTCACCATCTATTTCCTTGCCGTCCTCTTTTTGACCAGTTGAACGTTTTATGCTGTTAAGCCACAAATCTTGATTAGGAAAGATGATAATTCTTGTACCGGCAGGAACATAAGTTACGGCACGTATATTCGCCTTTCTTTCCAAAATTTCTGCAAATATATCGTTCATTTGTTCAAGGAAATTCTGTCTGGCATCTTGCGCCGCATCACTGAATGAACTTGTGGTAGTATCGCCGTTTGAGGTTGTTTTTGAACCGCCTCCGGCCGCCATAACAAAGGCCATACCGCTTTGCAACAACGAAGTAAGTACCGGCATTGAATATCTCTTCAACAACTGTTCATCCAAATAGCCGATAGCACCCGAACGTCCCTGAGCATCTGCCGTTTGAGCATTGCTGAACAAAAATTGTGAACCGTCAGGACGTATCAAACGTTTCCACGAAATCCCTATCTTCACGGCTCCGCCGCTGTTGCCGCCCGAACTGTCTCCGGCTAAGGCACCGATAACTCTTGAACCGGCCGGAATAATGATATTTCTGCCCTCTTCGGCATAAATATTACGTTCCACTATAGCTGTTATCGGAATATTTTCACTAAATCCTTCCGAAGCATATACCGAACGAGCCAAAACTGCCGGAATGGCTTTATCTTCCAAAATCATTTCGCTCATATCCACACGCCAGGTAGAAATGCCGCGATCTTGTGAAGGCCAACCGTCTTCTTCATAGCCCGTAAAGTTTGAAACATTGATATTGCTCTTAACATTACCTACCGAAACATTTCTGCGACGATTCGCTTGGAATCCCGATAAAACAGCCGCTCTGGCCGGATCATAACGTTCTCCCTGTCCGTAACCGCCGCCCGGACCTAAGTTGGAAGGCTTGTTGCCTATGCCATAAGCATTTCCGCTACCGAAAGCATCCGCAGGCACAAACATTTCACCGGCCGACGCGTTCTTTACTTCCTCAATGCCGATAGGGTTGTAGCTCATATCCACAACCATTCCGTCAGGAGTGCGGAAACCTATTTGACTTCCCTGCTCGTTCTTCACGCTGTTGTCGTCATAAATATTACCGATTACATCACCGTCCGGATTTAAAGCTATACCAACCACCTTATTACCAAATTGTCCGCTTACCTGTTTTCCGCTTTCTGAAATTGTTACAGTCGGTTGATTACTCTCTTTTCCTTCTATATTTACTCTCTTATAATCGGCCCAATTCTGATTTCCCGGTCCAGCTCCTTCGGTTGCCACATAATATTGTAACGGCGTAGCTCGAGCAATTTCATCTCCGTCAATATTACGAATAAGACCGGCTTCCGCTAAAGTACCGACTTTTTCACCTTCAAAATCAATAACATTGCCGTCCAAATATAACATACCCACGGCATTATTGCTGGCATCGCGTACTATATAATCGCGATCTCCTCTTGCTATAACCTGATTTTGCCTATTTAAAACGAAACCTCTGTCCATTTGCCCCAAACGACTTCCCACCATACTCAATACCGTGCCGTCTTTGGTCAAATATCCGTATGTTACATGGTTTTCATCATAAACATAAAAATCATACAGGGCATAACCGACCATATTTCCTTTATTGATAACGCTACCGTCAAAATTGACCTGTCCGACAATCTCTCCGCCCTTACCGACAACCTGTCCGGAATTTTGCACTAATCCCAAGAATTTATTGTCATAATCATAGGCAATTTTATATTTCATAACATTACCGATGGTCTTTTTGCTCTTGGAAACCACATTACCGTTCGGTTGCATATATCCCAAAGGCTGACTGTTTGTATCAACCACCGAACCGTTGGCCAACACATGACCTATTATCTGACTGTCAAAATTTATAACCGGTTCCGGGGTTATAACTCCGTATCGTTGTTTATTTTCTCCGTCAATAATAATGCCGTTGCGATTTACGCAGCCCAAACTTTTACCTTGCAAATCATAACCGATACCGGTGTTGACAACCCCCGAAAAATTGCCGTCAAAGTCAATCAAATTTTTCGCAAAAACCGCATAACCGATATAACTTCCTACATCTGAAATTGCCTGACCGTTCGGTAGCAACCTGCCTATAATTACTTCACGATTGTTGATTATGTCACCGCGACCGTTTACAACACCTATAACAGAGCATTTCTCGTTAACCACTGCTGCAAAAGGCACGAGTTGACCGCTGACAACCTGATTATTATCGACAATATAATTCCCGAAAACAATTTTACCTGCTTCTTTGCCGTTGAGGTCTAACATTTTTCCTTCGTTATCGGCATAACCTATCAAATCACCGCCGATATTTAAGGCTATTTTATTATCACCGCTGAAACCGCGAATAGGTGCCACCGCATTTGATTGCGGATCGTTTGTTTCAACCACATAATCTCCCGGTGTAAGTTTGTAAGCGATTGCGCCGTCATTATTAAGAATTAAATTTATCTCCGTCGGTCTTCCGAGCGGTTGTCCCAAAAATGAAACCGCATACAGCGGATTCAATATTCCGCCGATATATCCCTCTTTATTAAATACCGTACCGTTTTGAGATAATTTAACATCAGAGGTAAGCCGATAGAACTCGCCGTTCGGAGTTATATATGAATATAAAAGTCCTTCCAAGCTGTATACAGGGTTAAGTTCATGAGCGCCGCCTATAACCTTGCCATCAGCGTTAAACACATAGCCGAAAGGTGATAATTTGGCAGTTTCCGAACCGTTAATTACCGAAGAATCAATATTAACTATTCCCATGCTGTTGCCACCGCTGTCAATGGCGAACATCTTATCGGTAATTCCGCCGATTAAAGTTCCGTTGCCGTCATAAGCCGAGGAACCCCGCATATAACCGATAGAGTTTCCGCCCAAACCAACAACACGTCCGTTTTTCATAGCTGCCCCTTTGATATGAGCCAACGAATCGTAAATCGGACCGGTTTTAACTAATTCACCTATTCTGACTTTATCTTTGTTATAAACATAACCTTTTGCCCCGACAACACCAACCGCCTCATTTCCGCGATAAACCCAGCCGTTAGGCACCACATAACCGAGATATTGCCCCTTATTGTCATTGGCCGTCGCTGATAAAGGTACGGCAAAACCGCTTACTTCACCCTTAGCGTTTACGATTTTTCCGTCGGCACGATAAAATCCCAATATATTTTCACCGTTTTTAATTTCGCCGTTATAACCTATAACACCCATATATCTGCCGCCTATATCAAAGGCATATCCGGAAGATATTACGCTTCCTATTACCTTTCCGGCCGCATTATAGGCAAAACCGTTGGCCCGAATATTGCCCACATCTTTGCCTTCAAAATCAATCAATCTGCCGTTAGGGGCAATACTGCCCAAAAATTTTCCTTGATTGGAAACAACCATTTTTGAAGACATTAACCGGCCTTCCAGAAAATAATCATCTCCCGATTTTCTGTAAGCATAGCCGTTAGCCGAAACAAAACCGATTTTCTGTCCGTCCAAATCCGTATAATCTCCGCCGTCCGTAAGACGTCCGATGGTGTTTCCGTCAGGAGAATAAATCAACCCCGGATATAAAACGTTACCGATAACATTACCTATATCATCAATAACCAATCCGTTAGGCAAAGAATGTCCGACCGGTTTGCCGCTTAAAGTACGAGCCACACCATCAGCATGTATTTTGCCCAATAATCTGTTATCAAAACCTATGGCAATTCCTTGCGGGACTATACCGCCGATATAAGCACCGGTGTCACCTACAATCAAACTATCAGCCGTGATTGTACCCACACGTTGTCCGGCAACGTTAATTACCATACCGGTTGAAATAACCTGACCGATTACTTTGCCGGTAAAATCAATAGCCGTAATCTCGGCCGCTTTCGATGTATTCGCCATCAAAAGAACTGTAACAAACGATAAAAATCTTAATTGCAAACTTTTCGTTATTTTAATCATTATCAGTTCCTCCGATTCCTAGCTACTTCCGGCAAGCTGTATCCGGCCACATTTTTATCTATATCCACAAAAGAGCCGTTACTCTTAATATAACCTATTTCCTTGTTATTTGCCGTTAATACACGACCATTGGCTGCCAATCTTCCCATATACTGACCGCTGTTAGATAATATGGTGTTACCAATAATATATGTACGACCTATAATATTATTTTGTCTGTCAATTGCCAAACCGTCAGTCAAAATTCTGCCTACTATTGTGCCACCGTTATATATTACACCGTCAAAACCTATACGCCCTTGAACACTGTCATTATTGCCTATTACAATATCGCCGCTCACAACTTCGCCTACAAATCTTCCGTCCGAACTTATCACCTTGCCGTCAGAAAGAATTCGTCCGGATATAACATGATTTTTGTTCATAAAGTCTCCGGTCGGCAACGCCACACCTGCCGGCTTGCCGCCGAAATCAATAATTATTCCGGTTTTTAACGAACTGTAATTATCTTTATTACCGCCACCCGGCAATACCAAACCCAAAGTTTTGAACTCGGAAGTAATAATTTCCCCTCTGTCATTAGATAACCCGACCGGCTGCCCGAAAACATCCACTATTATATTTTGCTCCAAAACTTCGCCGATAATCTTGCCGTCTTTAATAACTTTGCCGTCCGGTGTAACTTTTCCCGTAACTTCGCCACGGCGATATTGCCGGTTATTGGCTTTCACATCTTCTAATTCAACAACTTCTCCCGTAGGAACAACATAGCCCAGATAGTCTCCGTTATATCCTCTGGCTCCTCCCTGACGCACCGTACCGCCGATAAGACGTCCGCGCTCGTCAAACATTTGCCCCTTGGCATCAACTTTACCGATTACCGTTCCTTGATAATTTACCACTTTAAGGTCATAGTTGACCACACCGATATTTTGCCCATCAATATCAACAACTTGCTTAGGTTGAATAACTCTGCCAGCAACTCCGCCGTAATATCCGCTTTCGCCGCCGTTAAACTTATCCACTGCCATTCCGCTGTCATTATAAACCATTCCGTCAGGGAAAAGGTGTCCGATTTTCTGACCTGAAGAGGTTGTAAAGACTGCAACTTCCGGCATCATATAACCGATTATTCTGCCATTCTTATCGGCAATTAAATTATTGATTGTAAGATAAGCTCCCGTCACACCTTTAATTTTCAAATTGCCTTGCAAATCAAATCCGCCCAAATATTTACCATCAAAGCCGTAAGCATATTTACCTTTGCTGACCGATCCTATATAAACATGGCGAGAATCATACACATCACCGTAGGCATTGGAACAACCGATTACATCACCGGCCGAATTTTTCAAAGTCCCGTTACTTTCCAACCTGCCGATAGGTTTCCAATTGCGGCTGGATATTACTGTTTGTTTTTCTACCAGATGACCTTTAATCACCGGCTCTTCCAAATCAAGTATCGTTCCGTCCGGATTTACGCACCCTATTTCTTCATTATCAACATTGCGAACATAACCGTCGGCAGAAACTTCGCCTAAATAGCGGCATTGTTCGTCATAAACCGGTCCGGTCTTAATTATTTTACCGACAAATTTGCCATCTGATGTCCAAGCCGTACCATCAGCATGCATACGATAATCCGTATTTTCACCGTTATGTCTTACAACTCCGTCTTTATCAAGTTTATGGCTGTAATCGCAACCCCAATTTACCAGATAACCGGCCGGAATCCCTCTGGCCAAAATCCGCGATCCCGCTAAATCGGTTACCAAACCGTCTGTGCGCATTTTTCCCAAAACTTTTTTCTGATCTACCACTTCTCCGCGATTATTTATCGTTCCCAAAACCGTACCTGCCGGAGTAATCGGAACCAAACTTTTATTCAAAGTAGAACCGATAACCTTAGTTCCCAATGCTCTGACATTGCCAACCGCATCGGCAACTCCTATAATTTTACCGCTTTTATCGTGTGCCGTACCTTTTTCATCAATATACCCGATCGTTTTTCCTTTTTCATCAAGGACCAAATTAACTCTCTCTTCGCTATGGCCGATTATATTACCCTTATTGTCATATACGTTGCCGCTTTCATCAACTCTGCCAATTATATTGCCGTTTTCATCAACCAAATTACCTTTTTCATCAATATAACCTATCACATTGCCGTCTTCATCGCGCGCAATACTCATCCTTTTGCCGACTTCACCTATTTTCGGAGCCGTACTTGATTTAGCGGCCACTTCCTTTACAACGCCGTTGCTGTCAACATTACCGATTAAATTGCCGTCAAAATCAAAAACATCACCGTCAGGAAAACTTACTCCCACCAAGCGACCTTCATCATCAAAGACATATTGTTCGCCATCGCTTTCTTCTTTGCCGATAACATTACCGCGATTATC
>JAGDBT010000110.1 GCA_017958895.1 Alphaproteobacteria bacterium
GAAGTAATCAAAATCAACTTTTCGCCTTTCTTCTCATCTGCCACGGCCAAAACTCCCTGTTTGGCATCAGGATACAATAAATCAAGTTCCTGTTCAACAGCCGTCAAAGAAACCATTTCACCGCCCACTTTGGCAAAACGTTTGGCGCGTCCGCAAATACTCATAAAGCCTTCATTATCAAAACTCACAATATCTCCCGTGTCATACCACTCATCTGGTGCTTGCAAAACATCAGGTTTATCCGATTTCATATAGCCCAGCATAACATTGTCGGCTTTAATTTGCAGTCTTCCTCCTTCGGAAATTCCTTTTACCTTTTCCAAACGATAATTAATTTGCGGTAACAATCGGCCTACCGTATTTTCTTTGAAAAACATCGGAGTATTTACCGATATAACCGGAGAGGTTTCGGTTGTACCGTAGCCTTCGAAAATCCTTACCCCGAATTTGTGCATCCACAGTTCTTGAGTGTGCTTTTTCAGCTTTTCTCCGCCCACCACGGCAAACCTTACCGGAAAGAAGTCATAAGGACTGGCCATACGACCGTAGCCATACAGGAAAGTATCCGTTCCCAAAACCGCCGTAGCCTGCAAATCATAGGCAACTTCCGGAATAATACGATAATGCAGCGGCGACGGATACAGATAGGTTTTTACACCGTTTAATATCGGCAATAAAGTTCCGACCGTCAATCCGAAAGAATGAAACATCGGCAAAGCATTCAAAATTACATCTTTGGCATTAAACGGCACTGCCAAATGAAGTTGTAAGACATTAGCCTGAATATTACGATGCGATAACAACACTGCCTTCGGCAACCCCTCCGAACCGGAGGTAAACAATATAACGGCCGGTTTTTGAGCATCGGTTTTTGTTTTTTCTCTTAACAAATATTTTTTTATGCCCCGCCACTTACTTAAAAATGTAATTTTTGGTGCAAAGTCTTCCAGATAAATCAATTCACAATCTGCTTGTTTTGCCCAATCTTCCAAACGTTGCAACTGCCCTTGCTCAATAAATTTATGGGCAGTTAAAATATATTTAAGTTTAACGGTCTTAAGCGAAGAAACAAATTGCTTTTCTCCCAAAGAGAAATTTAACATAACCGGTATTTTTTCAGCTTCCTGCAAAGCAAAAAAGGTTACGGCACAAGCCAGACTGTTAGGCAACAAAACCCCTATTTTTTGTTCTGCCGCAAAAGAATTTCTTAAAGCTTCTCCCAAAACATATGACTTGAATATAAATTGCGAATATGTCAAAGTTTTTTTGGCTGTATCCAAGGCAATTTTATGCTTACCGCCATACAATCTCTCGGCTTTCAGCAACGAATTAAACAAAGGTTTGTTCTTTTTGGTGGTGGTATAAATCATATCTGCCATAATATCGTGCAGTTTTAATGAAGTTTGACGCCGTTTCTCACGTTGGCTCAAATTATCATCAACTTCAATTTTGCAAGCCGGCAAAACCGAAAGTTTTATGCGCGGAAACATTCTGGTTTTAATAATATCACCCAAATAAGAAAACTTGGAATATTGCGCTCCGTCTATTCTCAGAGGAATAATTTTGGCTCCTGTTTTTTGCGCCACCACTCCCGCACCTTCATAAATTTTCATCAGCGAACCGGTAACACTTATTCTGCCTTCCGGAAAAATCATAACGGTTTTCCCTTTATTAACCACCTCTATCAGAGAACGAATAGCCAACGGATTGGTCGGATTAAGCGGATAAAAATCCACCAGTCCCTTAAACATTTTCACATACCATCTGGAACCCCATCCGCTGTCTATGGCAAAAGTTACTTTGCGCGGCGAATAAGCGGCAACCAAAATACCGTCCAAAAGCGAAAC
This sequence comes from Alphaproteobacteria bacterium, assembly GCA_017958895.1. GTDB lineage: Bacteria > Pseudomonadota > Alphaproteobacteria > RF32 > CAG-239 > RUG410. Next base: position 1,848 of record JAGDBT010000110.1, read on the forward strand.
ATGGTTGGCAATTATAAGTGCCTTGCTACCGGCTTGGCGCATATTGTGCATTCCCACAACCTTTACTCTGAAAAACAGATTTAATACCGAGCAAAACAGCGATTGAACCAAAGAACGCGGTAACAATTTACAAATATAAAAAGCCACGCCGGCGCTGATTACGGCGACAAATAAAAACAAATCGGTAATTTTAAATCCCAATCCTATCAATACTGCCGCAAAAATCGAAATTGAAGCCATTCCCAAAGAATTTATGATATTATTTCCGGCTATAACCGAAGCCACAAACTTTTTAGGCGCTTTCTTTTGCATCAACGCATTCAGCGGCACAACATACAACCCGCCCATAAAGGCAAACATAAACAAACAGACCGACATCAAAAATCCGCGAGGCATCAATAAAAAACGCCCCAAAGAAATACTTTCTTCCGTAACATTAAAACCCATGGATAACAAGTATATGCAAAAAGCGAAAAAGCTCAATCCGACGGCACTTAACGGCACATAAATCACCGAAACTTCCCCTTTAAGCAAATGATTGCAGAATATTGAACCGGCTCCGACACCCAAGGAGAACAAAATCAAAAAGCAGGTAATGACTTGCGGTTCGGTATGCAAAACTTTGCTGCACAGCGGGAATAATTCCGTCACAAAGAAAACACCCAAAATCCAAAACCAAGTTGCTCCGATTATGGCACGATAAACAATCACATGCGAGCGGATAAGCTTGATATTCTCTTTTATTTGCTTAAAAATATTAAAATTCAGCCGCAAATTCGGCTGCGGTCCCGGTGCTTCGGGAATTTTGTATGCCGAAATCAACCCGATAATCGCACAAACAACCAAAAGCGCAATACTCGCACCAATCGGCAAAACCGTTCCGAGCATTGAACCCAAAATAATTGAAATATAAGTACTTCCTTCCGTATAAGCATTTCCGGCAATAAGTTCGTCAGATTTCAATAATTGCGGTAACAAGGCATATTTTATCGGTCCGAAAAAGGTTGATTGCAAACCCATAAAAAACAACAATATTATCAATGCCGGCACATTTTGGGTTACAAACACAAAGCCGACGGCAATCATTAATAACAATTCGGTTATCTTCAATACTCTGGCAATATTGGCCCGATTATATTTATCAGCCAGCATACCGGCAAAAGCCGAAAAGAAAAAATACGGCAGAATAAAAATTCCGGCCACTATATTTGAATAAATGCCTACGGTTTGCGATGCTGCCACCAATTTATAGGCGATAAAGGTCATTAAAGTATTTTTAAACAGATTATCGTTAAAAGCCCCGAAAAATTGTGTTATTAAGAGCGGAACAAACCTCCTGCTCTGCCAAAAATCCTTATCCATTAAATCCTCTTCATTATAATCAGAAAGTCCAACTCAAACCGAATAAAGCACGATAATCATTTGAGTTATTTGTGTTTTCCGGATGAACCCGAACATCTAACTCCGTACTAAAGCTCAAATTATCGGAAACCTCTTTATTTAAGTACCAAGCCAATTTATATTCCCTCTTTTGAGGTTTCAGACTTGCCGTATAAACATTACGATATACCCTGTTGCTGAAATTATCGCGTCCGGCAGCCATATTAACATGTACCTTACCTCTTTGAAGTGCCAACGGAGAAGAAAGTCTCATACCGAAATCAATGCTTTTATTTAATCGATAGTTAGCATCAAAAGCAAAACTGTTGCTCACCAAATCAGAAATTGCCAACAAATCGGAATTCAAATCCGGTGACCTTGTATAACCCTGATAATAACTGCCTGACAAGGTAAATTTAGGAGTTACAAACCATGAAGCATTGGCCCCGATATAATAGGTTTGCCCTTTATCAATTGCTAAAGCATTTTCACCGTTTACACCCAACACCGCCTGATTTTCATAAAGTAATCCGGAAGAAATACCAAACGAAGTCTTCGGTCCTTTGTGCAAGGTAAGTTCAGCATTTAAGGCATAAGCCTCTTTTCTGAAAGAACTGTCCCGATAATCGCGATCTCCGTCATAAAGTCCGTTTTCTCCGGCTACAACTTCAAACTTGATGGCAGAAGATGTGCCGATTTTGCGAGTATGATGTAAACCGTAAGCCGAATTAAACGACATAAACGGATTGTTCAATTCCGCCGGTCTATCGTCAGCCGACTTATAACGTGTATTTTCACTGAAATAAAATCCGCTGGCAGAATTCGTTCCTCTATATTCCATCATCATAAAACCCGAACCTTCATAATTAAGCGAGCCTTGCGCATAGCTGAAACGGAAATCACCATCTTTATATTCCTGTCGGCGTTGATTTGGAGTTATGTTATAAACATCGTTCTTGAAGTTTTTATAACCGCCGTGAGCTACATTTATATAATTTCTCAACGGCATGCTGTAAGCTCTGTCATAACGGTCAAATGCGGCTATACTTTCAGGAAGCACCTTAATCAAGGCCTCGCCCATACCACCGGTAACATTCAACAAAGCATTATCCAAACGAACGTATGAACCGTCAATGGTATCACCGGACAAAGTCGCTACGGCAGATGACAACCCCGGATAAGGAGATTGATAAGTTACGGCCGCACCCAAATCAATTAAACCGGCACCATAAACAGCATCATCATGCTTTGTGGCATTATATCCGTCGCCGTTGGTATTGGCCGTATCTCTCAATAAAGCAATTATCTGTTCCGAAGTAAGAGAAGGAAAAGCCGCCTTTAAGAAAGCTATTGAACCGGCAACTATCGGAGCTGCCTGAGAAGTTCCCGCCATACCTAAATATTTTTCGTCATTTTCATTGGCATTGCGACCGGTTGAAAAAATATATTTTCCGCCTCTGCTGTTACCACCCGGAGCGGCAATACAATAAGATGCCGTACTGCCGCAAGAATTTGAAGAAGGTGTTTTCTTATACGAACGAACCGTGCCGTTGCTGTTTAAGGTTACATCTGCCGAAATTACCACCAGCATTTGTAAGTTGGCGAATTTTCCCAACAATTTCAAGCCGGAAATCAAATCAGGTTCTTTATAACCGTCATTACCGGCAGCTTTAACCAAAACCGCACCGTCAACCGTTGTTCTTCCGGCAACCGTTACCTTGGAATAATAATTTTTAATCATTTCCGTAAGGCCTTCTTCCATACCGGTCGGCAGAGAACTTCTGTAACTTGCGATTTTTGAGGCATTAACCGAGCTGTTTGCCGTCGGACCGATACTGAAATTTATGGCCACCACCCCATCTCGTGCCAATTTTATTATCGGCTCTTTAAGTGAAGCCATTCTGTCCCAACGAACCGCATCAATTGTGGTGTTGCTGAACGACACGCCGTTCATTCCTTTACGACTTCTGTCCCAATTGGCGGCAATAAGACCGGCGATATGCGTTCCGTGCATATGATATCCGCCCAACATCGGGTTAAGATCATAATTCATAATAGGGTTAGGATCATTTTGCAAATTATCCCAATCATAATCACTCGGATAAGTTGCCGCCCATTGTGCCCATGGTCCGGCATTCAAAGCAACTCCGGAATTTTTTCTGGTGCTTCTTATATTACCGTGTTCATCATAAAATTCCGCCTTTTCAACATAGCTGCTACCGATTGCCGACGGAGTGTAAGTAATGTTCCAACAATTTGTTCTGTCTCCGTTGCTGCATGGTCCGTAATCGTAATTATAACCTTTAATTTTTGAGCCTGATGCCGTTTGAAATTCCGGATGCCCTGTCCAAACACCCGTATCAATAATTCCCACCGAAACGGTACGACGTAACTTATTCACAACTTTTCCGCTACCATCGGTTCCGTAAAAATTGCCGTAAGCGGTTGCCGCATTGATGGCATCCAAAAAATTCACACCTCCGCTTGCCAGAAAATAAGTGGAAGTATATTCTCCGTTGTTGCGAAATGTTGAAGGGGAAAGAGAATGATATATGGAAATATTCCAACCTGATGATGTACCGGAACCGATATTGATATATCCCGAACCGACACCGGAATTATTGCTTAAAATCACTCCGTCACTTCCCACTTGCAGGCTGTTGTCTATTTCAATTGCCGCAACATTATCAATCGGGACTACTTCACTGATTTCATTATCAAAGAAAAGATCTTCCGGCCGTATATTTATCGGCTCGCCGTTACTATTGTTATTATTATTGTTTTCTTTCTTTTTACCGGAACTGCCGCCCCCGCCGCCTCCGCCGGCCGCAATGGCAACGGTTGCTCCGCCGACTGCAAGTCCGCCGGCCACAACATAAGTTGTGGTTGATAAGAAAGGCTTAGGCGCCGCCATATACATACAAGGAAAATATGAACTCGCACCATAACTGATTAATACATCATAGGCATAACCGTTATTGGCCCAATTGGCACGGCACAAAGCCGTAACACCGTCGCCGGAAGCCGCATCAATAGAATACCCCTGTCTTAAATAATATTCTATGGTTTGAAAATCACCGGTCGCTGCCGCATTATAAATTTTATCCGCTATATTGCTACCGAATGCTGCGCTTTCTCCGCCATACAGGCACAATAAAATTGACAATGCCGTTGTATATTTCAATTTGTTCATGCTTTCCGTCCTTGCAAATATGGAAGCAGTATATAACATTTTTAGACAAATTGCAATGAATAAATGCAAATAAAAAATTGACTTAAAAAATGATACCTGTTATTGATTTTATAAGGAGAAATAACATGACCGTTGAACAAATAAAAGCAAATTTGCAATATTTTTTACCGAAACGCTTTTTAACACGTCTGGTGGGCTTTTTCGCCTCCCGAAAACTCGGCAGAGTGACCGAATTTTTTATTAAAAGATTTGTCAAAGCTTATCAGATAAACACTCAAGAAATGCAGGGCAAACCTGCGGATTATAAAACTTTTAACGAATTTTTCTCAAGACCTTTGAAAAAAGGTTCTCGGCCGATTGATAAAACGATTGACGGTGTGGTTTTTCCGGCCGACGGCAAAATAAGCCAATTCGGCGAACTGCTTGAAAATTTTCAACTTCAGGCCAAAGACCATTATTTTACAACCGATGCTTTGCTCGGTGATAAAAAAGATGCCGAAGCTTTCAAAAACGGCAGTTTTA
>JAGDBT010000111.1 GCA_017958895.1 Alphaproteobacteria bacterium
AGCGGCGGAAAACACTTTGCCGCATATGTTTATGACGAAGTCAATAATTCTGTCGGCGAACGTAACGACGATATTGTGGTCATGACCACTCTTGATCAAAATTTGCAAGAAAATGCCGAAAAAATACTACGCGCTAAAATTTTTGCGGCCAAGGATAAAAATGTGAGCGAAGGTGCTGTGGTTATTATGGATAAAACAGGTGCCATAAAAGCATTGGTCGGCGGTGTGGATTATAACCGCAGTCAATATAACAGGGCCGTGCAAGCCGAACGTCAAGCCGGTTCGGCCTTCAAACCTTTTGTTTATTTAACCGCTTTACAATTAGGGTTTACGCCAAACAGTGTTATCAAAGACGAACCTGTTTCTGTGGGTAAATGGAAACCGGAAAATTATACTAAAAAATACTATGGTAATGTTACTCTGGCCTATGCTTTAAGTCGTTCTTTGAATGCCGCCACGGTTATACTGTCAAAAGAACTTTACTTAAAAGATATTGCTCGTAATGCCCAAAAAATGGGAATTACAACCGATATGGATTTAACTCCGTCAATGGTATTGGGAACAAACGTTGTTAAGGTTATAGATATGGCCGCTGCTTATACGGCATTTGCCAACGGCGGTTATGCCGTTATCCCTTATGCCATAAACGAAATATCTACGACGGACGGCAGACAAATTTATGTAAGACAAGACGATATGAGTAATCCTGTTTTAGATGATAAAATTGTTAAACAGATGACTGAAATGTTAAAACAAACCGTTACGGATGGTACGGGTAAAAAAGCCAAGTTACCGGTATTTGCGGCCGGGAAAACCGGTACCACCCAAAACTATCGCGATGCCTGGTTTATAGGTTGGACTGATAAATATGTGGCCGCTGTTTGGGTCGGTAATGATAATGATAAACCGATGAATAAAGTCGGTGGCGGAGATTTGCCGGCCGAGATTTGGCACGACATTATGCTTACAACCATAAATTCCATATTGAAACAGAAAGATGAAATCGGCGATTTAATAGAAAAAGAAGAAGAGGAAGAGAAAGATTCTTCTGCTCCGAAAAGTATGGAAGATTTGTTGGATAGAATTTAGTTTGTTGACTTTGAAATAAATTTTGTGTTATAGTAGCCCTCGATAAAATATTACTTACACATTTTTATGTTCGGAGCTTTCCTGTCGGGTTTTACCTGATTGCGAACCGTGTAAGTTTGTTTAACAATAAGAAAGCACCCTCGAGCAATTATCTGAAAATTTGTTTTTCCTGAAAATTTCCGAAAGGGTTTTCGTGCATATTTCACCGCCCGCTGCCTTAGGCAGTTATGACCATGAAAAGGACGTGGTCGGAATTATTATTCCAAGGGAAAAGTTAAGGAAAACAGAAGGAGAAAAAACAAATTCCAAGATACCGCTTATGGGGAAAAAATTTTAGCATTATGGAAAAAGAAGTTATCCGTATGCACGCTGAATTGACTAAGCACGGCTTAGTAGCTCTCTGGGAAAGCGGAGGTGGCATGACCCACACCGGTAATGCCCAAATAATCGTTAAACCGGATGGTGAAAAACCGCTGGCGGTGTATATTCCGCACAAAGGACAACTATCCTGCGGTAACCATGCTCTGATTCCCGTTCAGCCTTATTGGTACCTCATCAGTACTACAAGGTGGCGCGATGAAATAGAGCACAAAGTTTACAAAATCGCCCGAATATCCAAAATCGGCGATCCACACGTTGAACTCACTCTTATCAATAAGTTTGACAAGGGAGAATGGGATACACCGCCGGAAAGCTTCTTGGAAAAAGCCATACAGACGGCAGAAGATAAATGCAAAATTTATCACTGTCGCAGTGCGGTATATGTTCGGACTAAATGATGAACATCACAGGGGCCGTTTCTC
>JAGDBT010000112.1 GCA_017958895.1 Alphaproteobacteria bacterium
ATATAAAAGATGACTTTGATGTTGTAATCAGCGGCGTCAACGGGGTTTTTGCATATGGCGAAAATGTTGATAATGAAGCGATAGACGCCCTGATTAAGCTTTATCAAAGCGGAAAAAAAGTGGTGTTGGCATCAAATTCCGGAATGCGAGTCAGCGATTTGTATTATTTGTTGAAACGCAAAAATGTGCCGATGAATATTTTTTATGCAATGATTACGGCCGGAGAAATAGCCCATTGGTATTTGCGCAATAACTTAAATCTGGGGCATTCGTATTATAATTTATCATCCAAACCCTCTAAAACAATGGCGGGGTTGGATTACGAAGTTACCGAAAGTCCGGTAATGGCGGATTTTATTTTAATAGAAAGCGATAGCGAAGGTATAGACAGTGAAAAGGCATTGCCGATTTTGGAACAGGCTTTGCACTTGCAGTTGCCGATAGTTTGTGTGGGCAACAATACTTCGCTGATGAGTGCTGACGGTGTTGTGGTCGGAGCAGGAGCTTTGGCTGAAAAATATGCCATGATGGGCGGACAGATTTTGCCGTTCGGTAAACCTGATACAAAAATTGCCGCTTATCTTACGGAAGGAATTTCCGGTTTTGAACCTTCGCGGTGTCTGGTTATCGGTGATTGTATGGCAACAGATATGCGTATGGGAAGTCATTTTGGGGCTCAAACGCTTTTTCTGACCGGCGGTGTTCATCAGATAAGCGGAGATATTGAGCAACGTCTTAATGATTTGTCGGAAAGTTACGGACTTAATGTTGATTACTATATGGAGAAACTGCAATGGTAAAATATGACTTACGACAAATAATCCTGTGCGGATTAGGTGTGTTGGCAATTTTGTTTGTGGTGCTTTCCAAAACAAGCGAAACTTCGTGGGAAAGATCAAAAGCCGTACTGGCCGAAAAACGCAACCATTATACGGTGGAAGTAACGGAAAAAGAATTGCAGGAATTTATAAAGTTTTGGCCGGAATTCAAACAAATAGGCTTGTTTTCTAAAAAGGATGTATCATATTCCGCGCTCAGACCGTCTGAAAATGTTAATTGGATTATGCGGTTTTGGTTTGTTTATCATCAAATGGATGCCGAACGATTTTTTTATGTGCGTCAACGGTTGATTTATTTGTTGCAGGCACTTGATATTAAACGTAATGCGGAAGAAATAATCGAGCAAATGGAAGACAGAAACGATGCTTTGTCGCAACAAATGATTGAATTACAAAAATCGCGTATCAACGCACAAAAAATGGCTTTTGAGGAATTGTTGCTTGTTTCCGCATATGAGGACAAGTTGCGGGAGATATTTAAAAAGTATCCGTAGTCCCGAAGATTAGGAAAATTAGTTAGGAGGAATTTTTATTTTATTATTAAGAAATATAAATCAATGAAACAAGTTTAATAATAAAATAGGTAGGAAGATGGAGATAGAAGAGGTAAAAGACAAGATAATCAATGCCGACAGCATTGAAACGATGAATAAATTACCGGAGAATTCGGTAGATGTTATTTTTGCAGACCCGCCGTATAATATGCAATTGGGCGATGTTCTGTTGCGTCCGGATAACAGCGTGGTAAACGGCGTTGATGAGGAATGGGACAGCTTTGAAAGTTTGGCTGTTTATGATGAATATACCAAGAAATGGTTGGCGGCCGCCAAAAGAATATTAAAAGAAGACGGCTCGTTGTGGGTTATCGGCTCTTATCATAATATATTCAGAGTGGGATACATATTGCAAAATTTGGGTTTCTGGATTTTAAATGATGTGGTATGGAACAAGACCAATCCGATGCCTAATTTTAAGGGAACACGTTTTACCAATGCGCATGAAACAATGATTTGGGCAGTTAAAAACCCGAAGGCAAAATATACCTTCAATTATGAGGCCATGAAAGCCTTAAATGATGACACGCAGATGCGCAGTATTTGGGAAATTCCGATTTGTACTGGTAAGGAACGTTTGAAAAACGAGACCGGTGAAAAGTTGCATCCGACGCAAAAACCGGAAGCTTTGTTGTATAGAGTTTTATTGGCTTCAACAAAAGTCGGCGATGTGGTTTTAGATCCGTTTTTCGGAACCGGCACTACCGGTGCGGTGGCCAAAAAAATGGGACGCCACTTTATCGGAATAGAAAAAGATAAAAGTTATGTCGAAGGAGCAACCAAAAGAATTGCCGAAGTGATTCCGATGTCGGCAGAAGCCATGGAATATACGGTAAAGAAGAAAATGCCGAGAATTCCTTTCGGGGCAGTTCTGGAAAGAGGTATGTTGCATCCCGGAGATGTTTTGAGTGATGCCGGTGGGAAAAATTTTGCTACCGTGCGGGCGGACGGTTCGGTTAAAGGTGCAAAAATCGAGGGCTCTATCCATCAGGTGGGAGCGGCGGCACAGAATGCCGCGGCATGCAACGGTTGGGAATATTGGTATTACAGAGACAGCAAGAAAAAATTGGTTTGTATTGATGAATTGCGCAAGCAACTTCGTAACGAAATTTACGGAACGGTATGATGTATAAAAAAGGGAGAGCAACATACAACGGAAACAACAAGAAAAATGCCGAAAAATTTAAGGGCGAGCATAATCAAAACAACGGTTATTATGCGGCCATTGATTTAGGCACGAATTCTTGTCGTTTGGTAATTGCTCAACCGACACCGAGTTCTTTTCATGTGGTGGAAACTTTTTCCAAAATAACGCGTTTGGGTGAAGGCATTATAAACGGTAATATGCTTTCCAAACCGGCAATCAGAAGAACGGTTAACGCACTTAAAGTATGTCGGGCGATTATTGATGAATATTCTCCGCTGATCAGAATGCGTTTTGTGGCGACAGCGGCTTGTCGTCGAGCCTTAAATTGTGAGGATTTTGAAAAAATCGTGGCTAAAGATACCAATTTGCCTATGGAAGTTATTTCTTCAAAAGAAGAGGCAAGATTATCGGTAGTCGGCTGTATGCCGCTTTTGAACAGAATGATAAAACGAGCGTTGGTTTTTGATATCGGCGGCGGTTCTTCGGAAATTTCGCTGGCACGCATTACGGAGAGCGGCAGAACATTTATTGAAGGATTTGTTTCCATTCCTTACGGAGTTGTGACGGTTTCCGAGGCATTTCCCGGAAAAGATATGACTAATTTGGCTTATGATACTATTGTAGAGCGAACCAAAAAAATTTTGCAGGATTTTGAGGATAAATATCAAATAACAGAAGCTATCGCCAATCAGGAAATTCAGGTTATCGGAACCTCCGGCACGGTTACGGTTTTGGGAGCGGTGCATTTGAATTTGCCGCGATACAACAGAGCGGCGGTTGATGGTTTGGCGCTTTCCGGAACAGAAGTAAATAAGGTTATCAGCCGAATAAAAAATATGGGATATGAAGGCCGGTGTCGGCATTCTTGTATCGGAAAACAAAAAGCAGATTTGACTATTGCCGGATGTACGATTATTGAGGCGCTTTGCTCGTTCTGGCCGGTTTCGGAAATAACCATAGCCGATAGAGGTATTCGTGAGGGAATATTATTGGATATGATGCATCACCAGAAAAATAATTACTTTCATAAAGACGGACGTTATCGCCGGATGTATAGAAAGGGCAGAAGTTATGATAAAAGAAAATCTGGCGGCCATTGATTTGGGTTCAAATTCCTGTCGGTTGAAAATTACCGACGGCAAGGGAAAAATGCTCTTTCGTAAGGCAGTTACCACAAAATTGGGTGAAGGATTGCAGGGAAACGGTAAATTTTCCGATGAGGCATGGGAAAGAGGACTGCGCTGTTTAAGCGAATATGCTCAAATAATGAGGGAATATGAAGTCGGGCATTATCGGGCAATTACTACGGCATCATGCAGAATGGCGGCCAACGGAGAGGAATTTGTTAAGGCAGTCAGAGAAATTACGGGTATAAGTTTGGAAATCATCGATGCCGGCGAAGAGGCAATGCTCAATTTGAGGGGCGCGCGCCTTAATGCTTCTGCCGATGCCGAATATATCGCGGTGTATGATTTGGGAGGCGGTTCAACGGAAGTAACTTTGGCCAAAAACAGCGATAATCCGAATATACTTTATACACTGTCGATACCTTGGGGAGCCAGAACGGCGGCCGAGGCTTTTGATTTGTTGGAATATGATGAAATTAAAGCCCAAAAATTGGCAGCGGAAATATCAAAATATATGAATGATTTTATGCAACAATCGCAATTTGCGGAATATCGCGACAGTTGTGAGTGTCTGGCGACTTCAAGTACACCGCTGAGGTTGTTGAGTATGGTAAAAAATTTCGGTTCGTATGACCGAGATTTGGCCGACGGAGCCGAGGCGAACGTCAGTGAAATCGATAAAGTGATAGAAAAAGTGCGCAAAATGAATCTGACGGAATTAAGCGAAAGCGCTTATATAGGAGTGAACAGAGCGCCCATAATTCAGGCGGCCTGCGTTATATTCCAAACAATTTATCGCATTTTGGGCGTAAATAAAATCAAAGCTTCTTTGAAAAGTGCGCAAGATGCAATTATAGAGGATTTGGTGAGAAAATGGCAAAATTAACTCAATCGGCAAAAAAAGTCAGAGGGCGCAAAATGTTGACGGTCAGAGTTAAGACCGCCAAATACAACAAAGTGTCGTCAAATCGCTGGCTGGAGAGGCAACTTAATGACCCTTATGTGGCAGAGGCTAAGCAAGCCGGATATCGTTCACGGGCGGCATTCAAACTCATTCAGTTGGATGAAAAATATCATTTTTTAGGCAAGGGAAAAAGGATAGTCGATTTAGGATGTGCACCGGGGGGGTGGACACAGATTGCCGCCGAACGCAATAAGGGCAGCGGAGAAATTGTCGGTATGGATTTGTTGCCGACGGAGCCGATAAAAGGGGCAATATTATTGCAATATGATTTTACTAAAGATGATGCGGCGGAAAAAATCAAAGAGTTATTGCATGGTCCGGCCGATATTGTGATGAGCGATATGGCCGCTAATACGACCGGTGTGCAGAATATTGACCATTTGCGCACAATCGGCTTGGTTGAGGCCGCTTATGAATTTGCTAAGGAAATTTTGGCCGAGGGCGGAATTTTTATTGCCAAAGTCTTTCAAGGCGGAACGGAGAACGAGCTTTTGGCGGATATGAAAAAATATTTTACGAAAGTCAGCCATCATAAGCCGGATGCGAGCCGACAGGATTCTGTTGAAACATATGTCGTAGCTCAAGGTTTTAAAGGGTTATTAAAGTAAAGAGAAAAAGTATTTGACTTCTGAAAAATAAAGCTTTATATGCTTGTTATTAAACGGAGAAGTTATATGCCTAATATTTCGGTAATTGTGCCGGTTTATAACAGCGAAAAATATTTATCACTGTGTCTTGACAGCATTGTGGGGCAAAGTTACGGCGATTTTGAAGCTATTTGTATCAATGACGGTTCAACCGACGGGAGTACAAAGATTTTACAAGAATATGCGGAAAAAGATCAGCGCATAAGGATAATAAATCAGGAAAATAAAGGGCAATCTGCAGCCCGTAACGCCGGTCTGGACGTTGCAAAGGGCAAATATATTGCCTTTGTTGACAGTGATGATGTGGTTAATCCGCGGTTTTTGGAAATTTTATACACGGCGGCCGAAAATACGGGCAGCGAAGTGGTTTGTTGCGGGTTCGGCAAAATTTATGACGGGCAGGAATCTTTTATCAAAAAGGGAATTGTTCATCCCGTGGTTTATAAAAAAGCCTTGAAAGCTTTGCTTGATGTGCGGAACTTTATCCAGTTCTCGGTTTGGAATAAGCTGTATAAGAGCGAACTGCTGAAGAATTTTCGTTTTATGGAAAATAATTCTTTTGAAGATTGGGTGTTTAACAGCTGTGTTTTTGCCAATGTTAAGTCGTTGCTTTGGATAAAAAACAAATTATACGGGTATCGAATTTCAGAGAATTCCATTATGCGTCGCCCGTTTACAGCCAAAAAAATAAGTGATTATGCGGCCGGAATTCGTTGTGTTTATGAATATTATCAACATCATTTTCCGCAGTTCTGGGAAGAAGTTAAAACAAACAGAGTATCGAGAAGCCTGAAAATGATGATGAGTAAAACGGTAAAAAGCCACGATAAGAAATTATATTCCAAAACGGCCGAAGAAATTAAAGATTTGTATAAAAACGGTCTTATAGGCTATAAAGGATTGCCGATTATTTATAAAATCAGGCTGTATAAATTTTTGCACTACTAATTTTTTATATTTACAGATAAGCAGATGTGATTTCGGAGCCGAATTTAGCGGAGACAATTGCCGGCAAATTTATTTTTCAAGCAAGCGGCAATAATGGCGGAAATAAAAATATTCGGAAATACTGATAATTCCGTAGGTTACGACATAAGTGCCGGCAGTTAAAACCAAAGCCCATTCGCCGAAAGTTTGCGAAGTTAAAATAAAATAAGCTAAAATAACGCCGACTATGCCGCTGGCCATGCTCCATCCCCAAGGCATGCCGAGTTTGCGAATTTCCCAACTGCCGGCAATTTGCATGGTTCCGGAAGCTAAAATCCATAAGGCAAAGAAAACCGGCAAGGTTTCAGCTGTAAGACCTAAATTAGTCATGAATATCAATCCGATAAAAACATCAAATAAGCCCGCAACCATATACCATCCGGAATATTGACTGAGCGAAAAAGTTATGTAGCCGCAACCGAGTAAAAATAAAATTAAGCCCAAATAAAAAGCTATGGCCAGAAGCGAAGCAAAAGGGTTTGCCCAAATAGCAATTCCCAGAATTATCATGGCTATTCCGGCAAATAAGTGCCAGATACTGCAACGTTTGTCTTTCATTTTATTCTCCTTGAATTATTGATAATCTCCTTAAAAATAATTATTGATTAAGCTTTGACAAGGAGGTCGTGAAAAAAATAATTATTTGTTTTAAAATCAAAAAAAAGTTGCAAAATAAAATAAATGTAATATACTCTCGCCAGTTTAAAGCGGGTTTTTAAAAAACGATCGCTTATTATTTGGCGAATAAGGCCGAGTGTGCGTATCTGCCGGGGGTTTGGTCTTGTTCATTTTTTCAGGCAAATAAGTTTAACCTTCTGTTGACGGGATTGAATTTTTTCATAAGAATTGTCGCAGAATCAATATGTTAAAAGGATAAAACACATGACAGAGTCTTATACGGGCAAAAAGCGTGTAAGAAAGAATTTCGGCCGAATCGATGCAGTAATGGATATGCCGAATTTAATTGATGTTCAAACAGGTTCTTATTCCAGTTTTATAAATAATACAGACTCTTCAGGGGAGCATTGTGAGTTTGGGTTGGAAGAAGTTTTCAACTCTATCTTTCCGATCAGAGATTTTGCCGGTAACGGTGAATTGGAATTTGTGGACTATGTTTTGGAAAAACCTAAATATGATGAAGAGGAATGCGTAAGACGCGATATGACATATGCCGCGCCGATTAAAGCTACTTTGCGTTTGGTTGTTTGGGATACCGATGAAACCACCGGTGCCAAATCTATTCACGATGTGAAAGAGCAGGCGGTGTATATGGGTGATATTCCGTTGATGACCGAAAAAGGTACGTTTATCTTTAACGGTACGGAACGTGTGGTTGTTTCGCAAATGCACCGTTCTCCGGGCGTATTTTTTGACAGCGACGGCGGCAAGAATATTTCTTCCGGTAAAAAGTTGTTTTCGGCTCGTATTATTCCGTACCGCGGTTCGTGGATGGATTTTGAATTTGATGCCAAAGATATGCTTTATGCGCGTATTGACAGACGTCGTAAATTGCCGGTAACTTCTATTTTCTATTCGCTTTATTCCAAAGAAACGGAAGCCAAAATAGCCGAATTGGCTAAAGAAGGTAAAGAGATAGCCTTGGAAGATATCAAAGGAATGGACAAGGAAGAAATCTTAAACTATTTCTATGATACGGAAATTTATACGACAGAGAAAAAAGCTTGGAAAATGAAGTTTGAACCGAGCCGCATGAAAGGTGTTAAGTTTGACTTTGCGCTGGTTAATGCCGCAACCGGTGAAACCGTTTGGGATGCCGGCAAAAAATTAACCCCGAGATCGGCTCAAAAATTGGCTGAAGACGGTTTGGAATATTTCCTGATTTCCAAGGAACAAATGTACGGCAAGTTCTTGGCTAAA
>JAGDBT010000113.1 GCA_017958895.1 Alphaproteobacteria bacterium
CCAATATTTGCCGATAACAAACTTGGCGGCATATTCCAAATCAACATCGTTGTGCAAAATGTTATCAAGACGCTGATATTTGTCCCCCGAGGTAGAAGTGAGAATATCCACAATCTGTTTGCCTTTGCCCTCTGCCCAAAAGCGAGCTTCACGAACATCAGTATCGGTAAGTTGCGAAAAAGCTGTCGGAATCGCAAAAAATAAAAATAGTATGATAAGTTGCAAAAAATGTTTTAATTTCATTTCAAAACCTATAAAATAAACACGAATTTACAACAAATATAACACAATGGTCACAAAATGAAAGCACTTTTAATTTTATCCTGTTTATTTTTCTTGTCAAACAGTTCAAAGGCAGCGGCACAAAGTTCGCCTTATATTGATTCGCACAGCTATTATACGGTTGAACCGGCACCGGTCAGAGTTTTGCCGGTGGCAAATGTTTCCGGCAACGAACCGCGCGGTTTTTATTATGATGCGGAAGAAGAAATCGACGAAGAATACGATAGTGATGATTATGTAGATTATATTCGCCATCGCGGGAAACTGCGTTGCGGAACCAATTTGCAACTTAAAACTTATGCCGTGTATGAAAATGACGAATGGAAAGGCATTGATGCGGATATGTGCAAAGCCTTTGCTTTGGCAATTATCGGTGATGCCAATAAAATTGAAATGGTTGATGTTGATGCCAAAAATGTGAGCAAGTTTTTGCAAAACGGCAAAATTGATGTAATGCTGAGCGGAGTGCCGTTTTTTGCTAAAGAGGAAATCTCGGGAGATATAGAGAGTGCCGGTTTGCTTTATTATGAGCCGCAAAAGGTAATGGTAGCAGAGGATGACGAAGAAATATCGCTATCCAAATATAACGGCAAAAAAATGTGTATGGCGATAGGTTCGGATTATTATCGCAATTTTGAAATGTATAGCACCAAACATGATTTGGATTTGAATTATCTGCCGTTTAACGATATGAATAAGGTACGTGAGGGCTTTTTATTGAAACGTTGTGCCTTGGTTACGGGCGGCGCGCTGTTTTTGGAAGGAATGAAAAAATCTCTGCGCTACAGCAACTTAAAAATATTCAGCGACAAAATAGCCATGAGCCCGGTTTATGCTATGGTCAGTTCCGAAAATCCGGAATTGCGTTTGGCGATAAAGTGGATTTTGAATGCTTTGTATTTGGCTGAACAATATGAAATTACGGCTCGCAGTTTGCAATTTTTCAGCGGGCACAGCAATCAGGAAATTCGCAATTTGTTAGGTGATGATCCGGAGTTATGGCAAGCTTTGAATTTGCGTCCGCATTGGTTGCATGATGTGGTGGCGATGTTGGGCAATTACGGCGAAATTTATGAACGTAATTTGGGCGAAGAATCGGAATATAAAATCAACCGCGATGAAGGAAAATTGCAAAAAGACGGCGGTACGGTAAGCCCGTTGCCGTTTATGTGATATGAAAATCGTTGATAACAAAAAAAATACTTGATTTATTGAAAATAAGTGTGTATCAAGTATAGCAGTTCGGTAAATCCGAACAGGTATAGGGGTATAGCTCAGTTGGTAGAGCATCGGTCTCCAAAACC
>JAGDBT010000114.1 GCA_017958895.1 Alphaproteobacteria bacterium
GCTGATCGCGATGAACAGGAAATTTCGGATAATTTGTTGCGCAAAATGTTGACAAGTGCTTCGGAAAAAATTGAAGTTAAATTGGATAAATATCTTTCCGCAAAATTAGAGGAAGATAAAGTCAGGGGCGAATGACAGTTTTGCTGATAATGCCCAAATACCCGAAAGTGATGATTTGATTATCCGGCGGGTATTTTTTTACATTCAGACGGACTGAAAAGAAAATTTGGGAAAAATGTGCCGAGACTATTGTAGAAGTTAAAAAGCTTCCCTATATATTATAAGAGTTAAATAATGATAACGGAAGTAAACTTTGATGCTGAAGAAGAAAAAAGAAGATAATAAAAACGAAAAGGCGGAAATTCTGCCTGTTTTGCCGTTGCGTGATGTGGTTGTATATCCTAAAATGATTGTGCCGATTTTCGTCGGGCGCAGTAAATCGATTGAAGCAGTGCAATATGCCAATGATAAGGGATTGGACTTGGTTTTGGTTATGCAGAAAAAAGCCGATACGGAAGTGCCTGAACCAAAGGATTTGTACAAGGTGGGTACTAAAGCCAATGTGTTGCAAATGCTGAAACTTCCGGATGGCACGGTTAAACTGTTGGTAGAAGGTATTGAACGCGTTAAAGTTAAGAGTTATGAAGATAAAAAATCTTATCTGACAGCCAGCATACAAAGTTATCCGCAAAACGAGAAAAAACATCCGGCATTAGAATCGTGGGCCAGAGCGGTTATCAGTCAGTTTGAAGAATATGTTAAACTGAACAAAAAAATTCCTTATGATGTTATTCAGTCGGTAAAACAAATTGAAGAATATGATAAGTTGGCTGACACCATAGCTTCGCATTTGTCATTAAAAACTTCTGACAAACAAATGTTGCTGGAAGCTGACAATTTGCAGGACAGATTGAATAAGGTTTTGCAATTGATTGATGCCGAAATGCTGGTTCTTGATGTAGAAGAAAAGATAAAGAATCGTGTCAAAAAGCAAATGGAAAAAAGCCAAAAAGAATATTATCTTAACGAGCAGATGAAGGCGATTCAAAAAGAACTGAATCACGGCGATGAAGACGATGAATATACGGATTATCTTAAACGTATAAATGACACGAAATTTTCTAAAGAAGCGCGGGAAAAAGCCCTGTCGGAGCTGAAAAAGTTGCGCAACATGGGCAACAATTCTCCGGAAAGTTCGGTAATTCGCAATTATTTGGATTGGTTGTTGGATTTGCCGTGGGATAAGAAAACAAAATTGAATAAGGATTTATCCAAGGCCATTAAAATTTTGGAAGAAGATCATTACGGGTTGGAAAAAGTTAAAGAACGTATTGTGGAATATTTGGCGGTGCAGTCGCGTTCCAAACATTTGAAAGCACCTATTTTATGTTTGGTCGGTCCTCCGGGAGTCGGCAAAACTTCACTCGGAAAATCTATCGCCAGAGCCACAAATCGCAATTTTGTAAGAGCTTCTTTGGGCGGTATGCGTGATGAGGCTGAAATCAGAGGCCATCGCCGTACTTATATAGGTTCTATGCCGGGTAAAATCGTGCAATCCATGAAGAAAGCCGGCACAACGAATCCTTTGTTCTTGTTGGATGAAATTGATAAGCTCGGCAACGATTGGCGAGGCGATCCGAGTTCGGCACTTTTGGAGGTGTTGGATCCGGAACAGAATAATACCTTTGAAGATCACTATCTGGATGTTGATTATGATTTATCAGATGTAATGTTTGTTACCACGGCAAATTCCATGAATATGCCGCGGCCGTTGTTGGATAGAATGGAAATTATTCAAATTTCCGGCTATACGGAAGATGAAAAAATTCAAATAGCAAAACGTCATTTGTTGGGCAAAGTGTTTGATGAAAATGCCGTTGAATGTTCGGAATTGATAATTACCGACGAAGCAATTCGCGATATAATAAGATATTATACGCGCGAGGCCGGAGTACGTAATTTGGAACGTGAATTGGCAACCATTGCTCGCAAAGCAACCAAGGAAATTTTGTTGCAAAAAGGCAAGTGTGTTCGCATAGAAGTAACACCGGAAAATTTGGAAAAATATTTGGGTGTAAAACGTTTCAGTTACGGCGAAGCTGAAAAGCAGGATCATATCGGTGTAACAACGGGTTTGGCATGGACGGAAGTCGGCGGCGATATTTTGTTTATAGAAGCCGTTGATATGCCGGGCAAAGGAAAAGTTACACAAACCGGAAAATTAGGCGACGTAATGAAGGAATCAATTGAAACGGCATATTCGGTTGTGCGCGCTCATTCAAAAGAATTGGGGCTCGAACCGGAAATTTTTGAAAAGACCGATGTGCATGTTCATGTTCCGGAAGGTGCAACACCGAAAGACGGTCCGTCGGCGGGAATTGCAATGTTTACGACTCTGGTTTCGGTTTTCACAAAAACACCGGTGCGTAACGATGTGGCAATGACCGGAGAAATTACTTTGCAGGGAAGAGTGTTGCCGATAGGCGGCTTAAAAGAAAAACTTTTGGCGGCTTTGCGCGGCGGAATTAAAACAGTGATTATTCCGCAAGAAAACATGAAAGATTTGGCAGATATTCCGGACAGCGTAAAAAAAGGCATAAAAATAATTCCGGTATCAAAAGCTTCGGAAGTTTTGAAAATCGCTTTAAGAAAATAAAAAAATACCCGCTTTGAAGAAAGCGGGTATTTTCAGAAATATGCTAGAAATTTTCGTTCAATTATTTCTTAGAAATGGTACTGCTGGTATAAGTTTTCTTAGAAGAAGCAGCAGAAGTTGTTGAGCTCTTCGTAGAAGAAGATTTTTTGCTCTTTGTGGAACAACTTTTCTTAGAAGAATTGCAGCAAGAAGTTGTTTTGCAAGAACCATAAAGTTGATTTACGGCCATATTCCAAAAATATTCGTCATTGCCCCAAGGACAACCGGCATTCTGCCAGCAGTAATAAGCGGCTTCACGAATAGCATTTTCATTATATTTTTTTGTAGACATTATTTTTTCTCCAAATATATGTAAATAGTTCATACTACAGAAAACGATTATAATCATTTTTTTAGTATAGTCAATAGTTTAAAAGTAATAAAATTTGTTTATATTTTTTATTGTAAATAATGCCGCCTAAAAATGTAATTTCGCTTGCAATTTTGAGGATAAAAATATATACATATATAATATGCAACAGTGGCTATTATTTGGCACATATCTCAGGGAGTTTATTATGGATAATTTGTTACCTAAAGAAGAAATTGATGCAATCATAAACGGTGATCACGGTAATGTTTTTGCCGTGTTGGGAATCCATCGTGATAAAGGTTCCAAAAAAGTTTTTATACGAACTTTTCAGCCGTTTGCCTCGGATGTTGAGGTGATAGATGATAAAGGTAAATCTCTGGGAAAAATGAGCAAAATTGATGAACGCGGTTTTTTTCAAAAAAATTTTGAAGTAACCGGAGAGTTTAAATATAAATTTAAAATTACCAATGATCGCGGTGATGTTTATGAAGCTGAAGACGTGTATCGTTTTCCGTCGGTAATAGGCGATATTGATGAATATCTTTTGGCTCAGGGAAATCATCGCGAAATATATAAAAAGCTCGGTTCACATGTTGTGGAAGTTGACGGAGTTAAAGGTGTTTCTTTCGGAGTGTGGGCTCCGAATGCCAAACGAGTTTCCGTGGTGGGCAGTTTTAATAACTGGGACGGACGCGTTAATGTTATGCGCAAGCATATAAGTTGTGGTATATGGGATATATTTATTCCGGGTTTGGTAGAAGGCGAATATTATAAATATGAAATCAAAACTCAGGAAAATTATATTTTAAGCAAAGCCGATCCGTTGGCAACATATTCGGAAGTAAGGCCGAAAACCGCCTCAATTGTTTTTGATATCAATCATTATGAATGGAACGACGGCGATTGGATGAAATATCGCGAAACAAATAATACTTATGATAAACCGATGTCGGTTTATGAAGTTCATTTGGGTTCGTGGCGGCGCAAAGGTGACGGAAGCGAGTTTTTGACTTATCGCGAATTTGCCGACAGATTGGTGCCTTATGTAAGCAATATGGGATTTACGCATGTGGAATTTATGCCGCTTTGCGAACATCCGCTCGACTCTTCATGGGGATATCAGATAACCGGTTTATTTGCTCCGACTTCGCGTTTCGGAAATCCTGATGATTTTCGTTATATGATTGATAAGTTTCATCAGGCCGGTATCGGAGTGATTATGGATTGGGTGCCGGCGCATTTTCCGAAGGATGGTCACGGATTGGTGGAATTTGACGGAACCTGTTTATATGAGCACGCCGACCCGCGCAAAGGAGAACAAAAAGATTGGGGCACAAAAGTCTATAATTTCGGACGCACGGAAGTTTGCAATTTTTTGTGTGTCAGCGCATTATATTGGTTGAAAGAATTTCATATTGACGGCTTGCGTGTTGATGCGGTTGCTTCAATGCTTTATCTTGATTATTCGCGCAAAGAAGGTGAGTGGATACCGAATGTTTACGGCGGTAATGAGAATCTTGAGGCCATAGCATTTTTGCGCAAGATGAATGAACTTATTTATTCGCAATCTCCGGGAGTATTCAGTTGTGCCGAAGAATCCACAGCTTGGCCGATGGTATCGCGTCCGGTATCGGCCGGCGGATTAGGGTTCGGTTATAAGTGGAATATGGGTTGGATGAACGATACTCTTCGTTATATCAGTCATGAGCCGGTGCACAGAAAATATCATCATGGCTTGTTGACTTTCGGCTTGCTTTATGCCTTTAACGAGAATTTTATTTTGCCTATTTCGCATGATGAAGTGGTGCACGGTAAGGGCTCAATGCTTTCCAAAATGCCGGGAGATGAGTGGCAAAAGTTTGCCAATTTACGCGCCTATTACGGATTTATGTGGACGCATCCGGGAAAGAAACTTTTGTTTATGGGAAATGAATTCGGACAAGATTGGGAATGGAACAGTGACGAGAGTTTGCGTTGGCACTTGTTGGAATATCCGATGTATCAGGGTATGCAAAATTGCGTGAGAGATTTGAATTTGATGTATAAGGGTAACGCACCGCTTTATGAAGAAGATTTTGACTCTCGCGGTTTTGAATGGATAGATTTTGCCGATAGTGACGATAGCGTAATTTCTTATTATCGTAAGGCTCACAATTCTGATGATTATGTTATTGTGGTATGTAATTTTACTCCGGTAGTACGTCATAATTATCGCGTGGGTGTAAATGAAGCTTGTGCTTATCAGGAAATTTTTAACAGTGATGATAAAAATTATTGGGGAAGCGGAGTGCGTAACGAAGGACCGCAACAAGCACAAAATTACGGAGTGAGCGGCAGACCTTATTCAATAGAATTGGTATTGCCGCCGTTGTCAACGATTGTATTAAAGCCGGTGAGAAGATAAAACATGAAAACCATGAAAGTTTCAAACGGCAGACCTTATCCTTTGGGGGCAAGTTATGACGGTAAAGGCGTGAATTTTTCGCTGTTTTCCGCCCACGCCGAAAAGGTGGAACTTTGTTTATATGATAAAAAGGGCAAGGAGGAATTGCAACGTTTTGCCATTACGATAAATGATAATAATATCTGGCATATTTATATTGAAGGCTTGCGGCCGGGACAGGTTTACGGTTATCGGGTTTACGGCCCTTATAAACCGGCAGAAGGAAAACGTTTTAATCCCAATAAATTGCTGATTGATCCGTATGCGAAAAAATTAGTGGGCAATTTGGTGTGGCATAAAGCGTTGTTCGGTTATGATACGGACAGTGAAGATAAAGATTTATCTTTCAGCAAATTGGATAGTGCTCCGTATGTGCCGAAAGCGGTGGTGGTTGATGATAAGTTTGATTGGGGAAATGATAAACATCCGTTTACGGAACCGCAAAAGACCATAATTTACGAAACGCATGTTCGCGGTTATACAATCATGAATCCGGAAGTCAGAAAAGAATATCGCGGCAAGTTTTTGGGATTTACCGAAAAAGCCGTCGGTGATTATTTGGATGATTTAGGCATTACTTCCGTTGAATTGTTGCCGGTTTTTGCGTTTTTCGGCGATAAGGCCGGCATGTATATCGATAACTATTGGGGATATGAAACTCTTTCTTATTTTGTGCCGGAAGCCAAATATTTGTATAAAAATGATATTGATGAATTCAAGCAGATGGTTAAATCATTACATGCTCATGACAAAGAAGTTATTTTGGATGTGGTGTATAATCATACCATTGAGGGCAATCAACTGGGGCCTACTTTGAGTTATCGCGGTATAGATAATGAAAGCTACTATACTTTGGCGGAAAATAAACGTTTTTATTATGACAGTACCGGTTGCGGAGCTTCGTTTAATTTGCAAAATCCGTATGTGCTGATGTTGGTAACCGATTCTTTGAGATATTGGCGAAATGTTATGCATGTTGACGGTTTTCGTTTGGATTTGGCCACCAGTTTGAGCCGCGTTAAAGGTGAATTTACGCAGGATAGCGGTTTTCTGCTTGCGGTAAGACAAGATGAATCTTTACGTTCGGCAAAAATGATAGCCGAACCTTGGGATGCCAGAGCGGACGGTTATCAAATCGGAGCTTTTCCGCCGTCTTGGCGAGAATGGAATGACCGATATCGCGATGTTATAAGACGTTTTTGGCGCGGTGATGCAAAGCAGGTAGGCGAGTTCGCCAGTCGTATAGCGGGTTCAAGTGATATTTTCGGTTATGCCAACCGTGATATTTGGAGCAGCGTGAATTTTGTTACTTCTCATGACGGATTTAATTTGCGCGACTTGGTGAGTTATAACGAAAAACATAATATGATTAACGGTGAGCATAATCGTGACGGTAATGACGCAAACTGGAGTTGGAACTCCGGTGAAGAGGGAGAAAGCGATAATCCGGAGGTTTTGGAAAATCGTCGCTTGCGTTCCAAAGCAATGTTGGCAACGCTGTTTATGTCTTTCGGCACGCCGATGTTGGTTGCCGGAGATGAATTCGGCAACACACAGTTCGGCAACAACAATCCGTATTGTCAGGATAATGCCCTGACCTGGTTGGTGTGGCCGTTGATTGACATGAAAGATCGGGAACTGATAAATTATGTTCGCCGACTGATTGCTTTGCGCAGAAAAATGAATATTTTTAATCGTACGAAATTTTTCAGCGGCAAATCGATAGAAAGATATCAAAATCGTCATATCAAGGATATAATGTGGCTGAATAATAACGGTAAGGAATTTAGTAATCAGGATTGGTATTTGGATAATCGCCACAGTTTGTCCTGTTTTATATATGGAGAAGACAAGTCGTATTATATGATTTATAATGCTCAGGCTAAGGAAGAACAATGGATATTGCCGTTATTTTGCAAAAAATGTCAGGTGAAGATATTATTGAACAGTACGTCGAATAATTTGAAAACAACCCGTATCACCGGCAACAAAATTGTTTCGCCGGCTTGGAGTGTGTTAGTGGTTGAAATAGAAAAAGCGGAGAAATAAGTTGTCGGAAGATTTGGATAACTTGCTTTATAAATTGGGAATAGCCCGTACTTTTTGTGATGCGGCGCAAAATCATCGTGAATACACGGTAGATGATGAAACTTTGCGCAAAATGGTCAATTATTTGGGTTTTCCGTTAAAAAACATTGCCGACAGCGGTAAATTGTTGAAGAAGTTGGAAAACAGACGTTGGCAATATACTTTGGAGCCGATTTATGTGGTTCGCGGTGATAATATGTTTTTTGAGGCGGTTATTAAGGCCAAGGAAAGCAATTCCGTTAAATTGGCGATAAAAGATGTCGACGGCAAAATCATAGAACCGCAATATTGTTCTGAGGTCTGTGAAACGCGCAAGCTCGGCGGATCGGTATATCATAAAACGGTTTTTAAAATTCTGACCGAGTTATCACCGCAATATTATACGATTATCTTGACGGCAGGGGGAAACAATTTTGAAGCGGTTTTGGCGGTTACTCCTGATAAATGCCATGAACCGACGGTTTTGGAACAAAAACGTTTATGGGGATTTGCCATTCAGCTTTATGCTCTAAACAGTAAGCGAAATTGGGGTGTCGGAGATTTTACGGATTTATTAAATTTTGCGAAATTGTGCAAAAATTGCGGGGCTGAGGTAATCGGGGTTAATCCGCTTAATGTGTTGTTCCATGATTTTCCGGAAAATGCCAGCCCGTATTCTTCAATCAGCAGGTTATTTTTAAATCCGTTATATATTGATGTGGAAGCGGTTGACGGTTTTAAGGAAGATTTGCTGAATCGGGCAGATATAGCAAAAATAAAGTCACAAGAAAATATTGATTATACAAAAGTTTATAACCTGAAAATCGCTATTTTGGAGAAGTTATACAAAGAACTTATAAAAAATAAAGAAAGTGCCGAATATAAAAAATTCCGCAGGTTCTGTATTTCCGGCGGTGAGGACTTGGATAATCTGGCGGTTTTTCAAACAATATATTCCGAATATTGTCATAAAGTTTTCGGCGGTTGGCACGGTTGGCCCGAGGAATTGAAAAATCCGCATTCGGCGGCAGTTGCCGAATTTAAACAGGAACATGCGGAAAAGGTGGAATTCTTTAAATATTTGCAATATGAGGCGGCAAAGCAATTTGCGGAGGTGGGGAAATTTATTCGCAAATGCGGTTTGAAAATCGGTTTATACAGAGATTTGCCGGTCGGGTTATGCAAAGACAGTGTTGAACTGTGGAGTAATAATGATTTATTTATCAAACGTTGCGGTGCCGGAGCTCCGCCGGATGTATTTTTCCCGAAAGGGCAAAAGTGGTGCCTGGGCGCTTTTAATCCGTATCGTTTGAAAGATATGGCTTATAAACCGTTTATAAAAGTGTTGCGTTCGGCAATGGAAAATGCCGGAGCGTTACGCATTGACCATGTGATGAGCCTGATGCGTTTGTATATTATCCCTGACGATGCCGAAGACGGAACTTATATCTATTATAATTTTGAAGATATGCTGGGAATTGTGGCTTTGGAGAGTTATTTGCATAACTGTATGGTTGTCGGCGAAAGTATAGGTAATGTACCGGACGGGTTTATTGATAAAATACGTGAAAGAGGCATTTATTCGTTGAGTGTTCTGTGGGCCGAGCGGTGGAACGGTCGCGGAGATTTCAAATTGCCGCAGGATTTTCCGGAAAAAGTATTTTGCTCGGTAGGCACTCATGATATGGCGCCGCTGAAAATGCGGTGGTTCGGATATGATATCGAAACCATGTATAATCTCAAGATGTTGTCGGCAGAAGAACGTAGCGAGCAATATCACGGTCGCGAAGATGAAAGACGGCGTTTGTTGGGAGCTTTGGATTATAGCGGAGTTTGGCCGGAAAATAATCGACGCAAAGGGGATTATATCTATGGTGAGGGTTATCCGGAGGGAATGCTCGAAGCCGTGGAAAAATATATGGCAGAAAGTCGTAGTGTTGTGTATTTGGCGCAATTGGAAGATATTTTCGGAGTTGAAGTTTTGCAAAATCTGCCCGGCACCGACAGGGATAAACATCCGAACTGGCGGCGCAGATTGCCGGTTATGCTTGAGGATTTGGCAACCGATAAGGATTTTTGTTCGACAGTGGAGATAATAAACAATTCAAGAAGATAGTATCTGTATTCAGAATATCTGATACAGGTTTAAACAGCGCTCTGAAAAGAGTGCTGTTTTAGTTTTATGGACCCTCGGGATAAGCCCGAGGGATACGATTATCTATGCTTTAAAAAATATAGCGGCAAGGATATTGAAATGCCGCAGACAGTGCTTATCTTTTCGTCGGTAACATTGGTTTAATTTTTTAGGAGAAGTAAAATGACTTATGGTGTTCGTTATCCGACTTTAGCTTTTATTACCGGCGGTGCCGGACAAGCCAACGAGGGAATTCCGCCTCAACCTTTTGAAACATTTTGTTATGATTCCGCTTTAATGCAGGCAAAAATCGAAAATTTTAATGTAATTCCTTATACTTCGGTTTTGCCGAAAGAAATATTCGGCAATATCGTGCCGGTTGAGCGGGTGGTTCATCAGTTTAAGCATGGTGCGGTATTGGAAGTGATTATGGCCGGAAACGGAGCCAGCCGCGATGACCATAAAGCTATTGCCACCGGTGTGGGTATTTGTTGGGGCAAAGATTCCAACGGCGAATTGATTGGCGGTTGGGCGGCAGAATATGTGGAATATTTTGATACGCATATTGATGATGATATCGCGCGCGGTCATGCGGAAATGTGGTTGAATAAGTCGTTACAGCACGAATTGGATATCAGAGGGGTGGAAAAGCACAGCGAATTCCAAATGTGGCATAATTATATCAACATAACCGAGCAATTCGGCTATTGTTTAACCAGTTTGGGCTTTTTGAACTTTGAAAATGCCGAGCCGGCTAAGGCTTAAATTTGGAGATTGTTGAACGGGTGGCGCTTAAAACGCCGCCTTTTTCAATAATGGAAAGGAAAAATAATGTACAATAGTGAAAAAAGAAAAATGCAGCAACAGAATTTGCAAAATCCGGCTCCGACAAGCTGGAACAATCCGAACGGTTTAGGTGTTTGGGCCTTGGCTGCAATAGTTATCAGTTCAATGATCGGCGGAGGAATATACAGTTTGCCGCAAAATATGGCGGCCGGAGCGTCGGTGGGGGCGGTTTTGCTGGCTTGGCTGATAACCGGTATCGGAGTTTATTTTATAGCCAATACTTTTCGTATTTTATCGGCGGCAAAACCGGATTTGACGGCCGGAATTTATATGTATAGCCGAGCCGGTTTCGGACCGTATGTGGGCTTTACCATAGGGTGGTCTTATTGGTTGTGCCAGATTTGCGGTAATGTCGGGTATGCGGTTATAACCATGGATGCTTTGAATTATTTTTATCCGCCTTATTTTGCCGGCGGCAATAATTTGTATTCGATTATCGGCGGTTCGTTGCTGATTTGGGGATTTAATTACTTGGTGTTGCGCGGAGTCAAGCAGGCCACCATCATCAACCTTATCGGTACAATAGCTAAAATCGTGCCCTTGTTGCTGTTTATTTTGATTACGGCCGTGATGTTTAAGTTAAAGAACTTTGAATTTGATTTCTGGGGCGAGGGCGGAAACGGCCTGAAGAGTTTGGGCAGTCTGCCGACACAAATTAAAAGCACGATGCTGGTTACTTTGTGGTCGTTTATCGGAATTGAAGGGGCAGTGGTAATGTCTAAGCATGCCAAGTCGCCGGCAACAGTGGGGCACGCTACCTTTTTCGGCTTTATAGGTTGCTTGATAATTTATATTCTGCTTTCGGTTTTGCCTTACGGAATTATGAATCAGGAGCAATTGGCCAAAGTTGCTAATCCGTCAACAGCCGGAATTTTGGAAAGTTTGGTAGGCAAATGGGGAGCTTGGCTGATGAACATCGGTTTGTTGATTTCGGTGTTGACCAGTTGGTTGGCCTGGACGGTGGTGACGGCACAAATTCCGCAAGCCGCGGCGGTTAATGGCACATTTCCGAAGGCTTTTGCTCATGCCAACAAGCACGATGCGCCTGATGTTTCGTTGTGGGTTACCAGTGCGCTTATGCAATTATTTATGCTGATGGTCTATTTTTCCAATAATGCGTGGAATACAATGCTGAGCATTACGGGAGTGATGGTGTTGCCGGCTTATTTTTCCTGTTGTGCGTATTTGTGGAAAATCTGCGAAGACCATGAATATCCGCGCGGATTTTATATCAGACGTTCAGAGGCGTTGATTTCGGGCGTTATAGGGGCTTTTTATGCTTTGTGGCTGATTTATGCGGCCGGACTGAAATATTTGCTTCTGGCGGTTATTTTTATGGTTATAGGCATACCATTTTATATTTGGGCATGCAAACAAAACAATCCGGATAAGGCGGCTTTTTCGGTCGGAGAACTTGTGGTTTCCGGAATTATGTTGGTTATAGCCGTATTTGCTTTATATGCGTTTGCCAGCGGCTTATTGACGGTTTAACAGCCGAAATATGAAAAAAAAAGAGCGTCGGTTCAGGCCGGCGCTTTTTTAGTGAGAATAATTGATAACAATAACGCGGATTGGCTTATTGACTTTTTGTTTTTTTATTTTACCATACAACAAGAAACGGTGAGGTACTTATGAAAAAAATAGCTTTATTGCTGATAGTTTTGCTTTTGGGAGCGGGTGAAAAGGCCGTAACATCAGACTGGTGGCCGTTCGGAGATGAGGAGGCGGATACGGCATCAGCTTCGGTAAAAACTTCTTCAACGCGCGGAAATCGTCACAGTCAGTCGTTTTATGCCGTTAAAAAAGAAATGTTGGGAAAAATATATTATGACCATCGCGAAACCCTTTATTGCGGCGCCGAGTTTGATAAAGCAAAGAAAATTAAAGAGCCTCAGGGTTTTAAGCTGCCGAATTTGAAAAATGTGGATTTCTATGTTCATAAAACCACACAGGAAGATTTGGAGCGTAAAGCTGAACGAATGGAATGGGAACATATCGTGCCGGCGGAAAACTTCGGCAAAACCTTTACGGAATGGTCAGAGGGGCATAAAAAATGCGTTTATGATAGCGGCAAAAAGTTTAAGGGACGCAGTTGTGCCGAGCAGGAAAACGAGGAATTCCGCTATATGTATACGGATATGTATAATCTTTATCCGTCTATCGGCGCGGTGAATTATTTGCGTGCCAATTTCAATTTTACGCAATTCGGCAGCAAGGATAAGGCTAAAAATCTGTTCGGTAGCTGCAAGATGAAGATTTCACACAATAAAGCCGAACCGCGTAATAAGGTTAAAGGTTTGATTGCCCGTACTTATTTTTATATGGAAGACACCTATCCGCGTTATAAAATCGGCGAGCCGATGCGCGGGGTGTTAAAGGCCTGGTCGGCGCAATATCCGGTTACGGAATGGGAATGCGAAAGAGCGTATCGCATAGAAAAAGTGCAAGGTAATGCCAATAAAAAAGTCAAATCGGCCTGCACGGAAAAAGGTTGGTATAGAAATAATGTAAAAAATTAACTTTAATTTGTAACACTTTGATAATAGAATAAAAAAGAGTTTTGTAATGATTAGTCAGTTTTCCAGAAGCGAGTTATTGTTGGGTGAAAAAGCCACCGAGAAATTAAAAGGCTGTCGGGTGGCGGTATTCGGCATCGGCGGAGTTGGCGGTTATGTGGTTGAAGTGTTGGCGCGTTCCGGTGTCGGAGAACTGGATTTGATTGATAATGACGAGGTGGCTTTGAGTAATCTCAATCGGCAAATTATCGCTTTACATTCCACAGTAGGCAGAGCCAAGGTTGAAGTGGCGGCCGAGCGGGCGAGAGATATAAATCCAAGTATAAAGCTTAACATTAATAAATGTTTTTATCTTGATGAAAATAAAGAACATTTTGATTTTAGTAAGTATGATTATGTGGTTGATGCCATAGATACGGTAGCCGGAAAAATATCTTTGGTTACCGAGGCTCAAAAAGCCGGAGTGCCGATTATCAGCGCTATGGGAGCCGGCAATAAGCTTGATGCAACGGCTATTCGGGTGGCAGATATCAGCAAAACAAAGGTTTGCCCCTTGGCTAAGGTTATGCGCCGAGAACTGCATAAACGGGGCATAAATCATTTGAAGGTCGTTTATTCGGAAGAACCACCGCTGAAACCTCTGCCGAGTGATGACAGCAACAAAAGGCAAACACCGGGCAGCGTGGCCTTTGTGCCGGCGGTTATGGGCTTAATTATCGGCGGCGAAGTGGTCAAAGATTTGCTGAAAGACCAATAAGTTTTAGTCTGAAGATTTTCGTTTGCTTTCTGATTTGTGATTATTAAGCACCAATATGTGCTCTTCAGCCTTGTTTAACTCGTGATGATAATGGTTAACGATATGATTGAGTTTATGCCAAAAACCTTGCTCAATGGAAATAACCGTTCCCCACACCGCCATCACAAACATGATGATGGTTACGACGCTTTCGGCGATATCAAGTTTCTCTTGCATGGTGTATTTGCTTTTCTTCATGTTTGGAGATATAAACCTCGGAAAAGCAAATACAATACAACTCAGGTTTTATTTCGGATAACCTATCGGTTGATGAATAATGGCAAATTCTTCTTCGGAAAGCTTTAAGGCATCGTGCAAAGCATCAAAATCGGCAAAACCGCGAACCACGGTGGCTAATCCTTTGGCTGTGGCATAAAGATACACATTTTGATAAGCCGAGCCGGCATGGTCATATCCCCAACGTTTGTCAGAGCTGGTATATACCAAGTGCACCGGAGCATCGAAAACATAGTCTTGCTTTGCCAGATAAGAGATTGTATTTTCATCGGATATTTTCTCAAGTTGATTTAATTCCGGATTATAAATCCAAACTCCGTCTTCGCCCAAAACGAACACTTTGAGATTTTTTTGGTTCATGGCAGTGGGAACAGTGCGGCGATCATAGGAATTTTTTCCGTAAGCCGCCCAAAGAATTTCGCTTAAAGTCTGGTCATCGATTTTCTTGTCTTTATCAAAAGAACGTTCCGATTTACGGGTATTAAGAAGCTGCATTAAAGCCGGAGAAGGCTGATTTAAATCAGGTTCCGGCAAGGTTTTTATTTCCGCCGCTCCGGCAGAAGCGCTACCTGCTAAAAAAGCGGCAAATATTTTTGTGGCAAGCTTATTTTTCATGGTTTTTCCTTTCAATTATAAATTGTTCAACAGGTTATGTATTTTCGGCATATTATCAATAATATGGTCGGCTCCTGATTTGCGGCAAAGTTCGGCATAACGTTCATTGTGATTTCCGCTTGCTCCTATGTATGCAATCACCCGCATACCGGCAGCTTTGGCGGCAGTAATGCCGGCAGGAGAATCTTCAATAACCACAGAATTATTTGGCGGATATTTCATCTTCGCGGCGGCAAATAAAAATAAATCCGGAGCAGGTTTGCCGAATTTTACCTGATCTATCGTAAAGCGGGTTTCCGGAGGAAAATATTTTTCCAAATGCAGAATTTGCAATTTCAGGTTGTTTTCAGCAGTCGTAGCACCGGTAGCAATACAATGTCTGAAATTATTATCGGCGAGAATATTTTCAATACCACAGGTCATTTTCATTTCGTTTTGCATCAGATAAAAATCATCGGCGTGCAAAGCTTTTTGAAAGTCTTCAGCAAACTCTATATTCGGAAAATCTTGCTTCAAAAGTGCAAAGATATCTTTTTCGGCTTTTCCTTTTAGGTAATATTCTTGCTGTTCGTTATTAAGTTCAATACCTTTAAGCTTTTTCAAAGCCTGAACCCAACTCTTAATCCACAAATGCTCACTGTCGGCAATAACTCCGTCAAAATCCCATATAATCAATATTTTTTTCATACATTCTCCTACATTTTTTATAAAATTTTTGGGTAATACTGTCAAGTTGTTGTGTACATTATCGGCAAAATATTTTACAAAAGCCATAAGGAGAAGAGCTATGAAGTTTATCGCCGATATTTTCAAAAGGTTTGATTATAAGCCGAATTTTATGACGGTTGCGCTGTATTTAGGTGCATTGCTGATGTATGTTTTTAGGGATTTGTTTGATCCGGAATATTTTCGCGAAAACAAACTGATGGAAAATTTGCAACTGTTGGTTCTGGCCGTGGCGGCGATATTGGCTTGGCGGTCAAAAAACAGCCACCAACTGTTTGTTTTTGTGGCACTTATTGCAATCTATATGATGATACGTGAAACCAATATGATGCGCAAATGGACATGTATTCTGCTTTATGGTCCGGAATATAGTTGCGGATGGGAAAATTTGGGGTATTACGGCGTTGTATTAAAGTTTTTGCGTCTGGTTTATATGGTTTATATGGTGTGGTATTTCGTTAAAAACAAAATCTGGCAACCGATATGGCAATATGTGCAAAAAGCTCCGATTTTTGTATGGGATTTTCTGTTATTGGCGGCAGCGGTGTTTTTTGCAACTTTGGCAGAAAAAGAATGTTGTGCCAGCACCATTATGGAAGAATGCTTTGAATTGGTGATGTATATGGCTTTTGCCAATTGTATTTGGCGTTATCGTCAGGTTAAAATTTAA